>CACLNK010000007.1 GCA_902608305.1 uncultured Pelagibacteraceae bacterium
CATTTAAATTTTTTAGATCTAAGTTTGTAAGTGCCATACAATAAAGCATATGAGAATAACATCCTTCAAACTTTTGATCGTCAAAAGGAAGTTTTTTTCGTATATCAAAAACTTCTGTTGTAATTAAATCTTCTAAATTATTTTCTTTTGCTTTTTCTTCTATAATTTTGATTGCTGAAAGACTGTAATCTAAAGCATGAACTTTAATAGCGTTTTTAGCAAAAAAAATTGTATCTCTTCCAAGGCCTGCTCCAAGTTCAACTATAAAATTAATATTATTTTTTTTGAAAATTTCTAAAGCTTTTTGTGCCGCATGACTATGCTTTAAACCAAACATCTCGGGCTTATTCAAGAAGCTAGTTTCCCAATGTTGAGATTGTTGGTCTAGTTTTTTTTGATCCAAACTTATTTTGATGGGTCTGGAACTTTGCGTAAATAAGGTTTTAAAGTTTTCCATCCTTTTGGAAATAACTTTTTAGCCTCATCTTCTTTAACAGCTGGAACAATAATCACATCTTCACCTTTATTCCAATTTGCTGGAGTAGCTACTTTATGTTTTACTGTTAATTGCATAGAATCAATAGCTCTTAATATCTCATTAAAGTTTCTGCCTGTTGCCATTGGGTATGTTAAAAATAACCCAATTCTTTTATCTGGCCTAATAATAAAAACTGTTCTTACTGTTTGATTGTCTACAGCAGTACGTCCCATGGACTCAACTCCCGCATCACCTTCTAGCATATTATAAAGTTTTGCAATTTCTAATTTTTCATCGGCAATAATTGGATAATTTGGTTTTGTTCCTGTGACATCTTTAATATCTTCTAACCATTTTTTATGATCATCAACTTTATCAACACTTAAACCAATAACTTTTACATTTCTTTTATCAAAATCAGCTTTCATGCTTGCTAAAGAACCTAATTCGGTTGTACAAACTGGTGTAAAATCCTTTGGATGTGAAAATAACACGCCCCAACTATCTCCTAACCATTCATGAAAAGATATATCTCCTTCAGAAGTTTTCGCTTTGAAGTCTGGAGCTAAACTATTAATTTTTAATGTCATTTGTTTCCTCTCTTATATTTTTTAAAAATATTATAATCAAGATTGATTTGCTATGCAATTTTTTATAATGTGCAAAATTGTCTATGATATTTGAGCAGCTTTTCGATACAAAATCCTCAACTTACACTTACATTATATCTAGCGGAAAAGGTAGAGAGGCTTTAATAATTGATCCAGTCATAGAAAGTACAGACAAATATATAAAAATTTTAAAAAATTTAGATCTAAAGTTAGTTAAAGTTATAGATACCCACATTCATGCAGATCATATTTCTGGCTTAAACGAACTCAGTAAAAGAACAAAATGTTCAAAGATTATGGGAGAAAAATCTAGTTCTGAAGTTTTAGATATTCGTGTCAAAGAAAGTGAGAAAATTAAAATTGAAAATATAGAGTTAATAGCAATGTATACTCCTGGTCATACTGACTGTTCGTATAGTTTTTTAATGAATGATAGAGTTTTTACTGGTGATACTTTGTTAATTAATGGTACAGGAAGAACTGATTTTCAAAACGGTAACTCACATGATGCTTATGACTCTTTGTTTAATAAATTATTAAAATTACCTGAAAAAACATTAATATTTCCAGCTCACGACTATAAAGGCAAAAAATATTCAACAATTGGAACTGAAAAAAATAATAATCCAAGATTACAAGTAAGTTCGCCTGAAGAATATGCAGAAATAATGGACAATTTAAGTTTAGAAGCTCCAAAAATGATAGGTATTGCTGTGCCTGCAAATGTTAAAGGTTTTACTTTAAATCAAGCAAATTAAGCGGCAAAATTAATCTTGTTTTTATTAAATCTACTACTATATTTATAGTAATGGCATGCAACAATCCAAAATGTAATTGTGCGAACTGCATAAATGATAAATGTGGTTGTGATGGTACTAAGTTGTGTTCATGTAAGCCTGAACAAACTAGTTGCTGCTGTAATAGTCAGTAGATCGTTTAAATAAAATCATTTAAATAATCATGAATAGTTTTTTAGAATCAATAATTAATAGAGATCCAGCTGCAAAATCTAAGCTAAGTGTAGTATTAACTTATCCTGGAGTAAAAGCTGTTTTTTTTCATCAAATTGCACATTTTTTTTCTGTAGCAAAATTTGACCTTGTTGCAAGAATAATTTCTCAGTTTTCAAGATTTTTAACAGGAATAGAAATTCATCCAAAAGCAAAAATTGGAAAAAATTTATTTATTGACCATGGTATGGGAGTTGTAATAGGAGAAACTTCAGAAATTGGTGATAATGTTACTATCTATCACATGGTTACTTTGGGAGGTATTTCTCCAAGTATAGACTCAGATAGTCAAAGAAATCTTAAAAGACATCCTACCTTAAAAGATAATGTAGTAATTGGATCAGGAGCACAAGTCTTAGGACCAGTTATTGTTGGCGAAAATGCTAAGGTTGGGGCTAATGCGGTTGTAACTAAAGATGTTCCAGAAAACGCAGTAATGGTTGGAATACCTGCTAAAAATGTTGGAACAACGACAAAAGAATTTAAACCATATGGTATCACTCCAAGTAGTGATGAATAATTAAGATTAATGAAAAATTCACAAAATAATTTTATTGAAGGTATTGGTAATACACCTTTAATAAAACTTAAAGCTGCATCAGAAATAACTGGTTGTAATATTTATGGTAAAGCTGAATTTCTAAATCCAGGTGGATCTGTAAAAGACCGTGCAGCTTTAGCTTTGTTAAAAGATGCAGAGGAAAAAAAACTTATTTCAAAAGGTGGAATCATTGTTGAAGGAACTGCTGGTAATACAGGAATAGGTTTATGTCTTCTTGGTAATTCACTTGGTTATAAAACAATAATTGTAATGAATGACAATCAAACACAAGAAAAAAAAGATACCTTAAAAAATATTGGTGCAGACTTAAGATTGGTCCCACCCAAACCTTATAAAGATGATGGAAATTACGTTAAAGTTGCAGGAAGACTTGCTGAAGAATTAAAAGCAAGCAACAATAAAGGTGTCATTTGGGCAAATCAATTTGACAATGTTGCAAATGCTAAAGGACATTATGAAACAACTGGACCTGAAATATTTGAGCAAACGGAAGGTAAGGTTGATGGTTTTGTTTGTTCTTCTGGTACAGGAGGAACTATTGGTGGTGTAAGTAGATATTTAAAAGAAAAAAACAAAGATATTAAAATTTATTTATCTGATCCAACAGGCTCTGCTCTTTATAATTATATTAAAAACGGTGAACTTAAAAGTGAAGGTGGATCCATAACGGAAGGAATTGGTTCGAGTAGAGTTACAAAAAATTTTGCAACAGCCAAAATTGATGGAGCTTTTTCGATTAGTGATAAAGAGTCTTTACCAATTATTTTTGATTTGATTCAAAACGAGGGTTTAAGTTTAGGAACTAGCAGTGGAGTTAATATTGCTGGAGCAATAAGATTAGGAAAAGAACTTGGACCTGGTAAAACAATTGTCACAATTCTTTGTGATAAATCTGACAGATACAATAGTAAGTTGTTTAATAAATCTTTTCTTCAAGAAAAAGGCTTGCCATATCCAAACTGGCTCTAGTAAACTCAATTCATATTTAAATTTTTTAATTATTAAAAAGGAGGAAATATGGAAAAAGAAATGCTTGCAATAGCAAAACTTAAATCTGGTGAAGGAAAATTTGAAAAGTTCATGGGATTTATGCAATCAGATGAAGGAATGGCAGTAAGAAAAACTATTGCTCATGTCGAAAAAACAGTTCCAGCAATAGCACCAAATAAAAGTTATGTTATGTTTAAAGTCTCAGTTCATAATGAAGAAGAAATGAAGAAGTTCGCTTCAGGTAATAATCCGGTAGCAAAACCTATTTTCGATGAATGTATCGAAATTGTTGAAATGTATGAATTGAGCAAAGTTAATCTATAAAGATTAATAAAAATGATTGGATATGCAATAACTCAAATTGAAGTAACAAACCCGGAAGACTACAAAGAATATTTGGCAAAAGTTACGGACATTGTTACAAAATTTGGTGGAGAATATTTAGTAAGAGGTGGAGAGTTTCAATGTTTTGAGGGCGAATGGAAATATCCAAGAACTGTAGTAATTAAATTTCCCTCTTACGAAAAGGCTTTAGAATGGTATAATTCTGAAGAATATAAACCGGTAAGACAGATACGGTTAGATAATTCTGTCGGAAACTTTATAATTGTTAAAGGAGTTTAATATGATTGAAAAATTTAATGGAATTTTTTATTTAATCGTTTTCATAGTCCATTTTTTAGGTTTCGGAGTTTATGCTTATCAAATGATAATTAATAACAAAAATTTTAGAGCTAAATTTGAAATGGACGAAACAGCAACACCTATAATGCGAATGATAGGTGCTTCGTTTCTTGGAGCATTATTAATGGCTCTTTACATTATGTTCATTAGACCTGGTGGAGTAGAAGGTACTTGGGCATTTTTTAATTTAATTTTTGTACAAAATCTTTGTATCTTCATTGTAAATACTTACTCAATTAAAATTGACAAGACAGGAATAAAAAACGATTCAAATGAAGGGGTTATTGCACCACTAGTTTTTACAATTTTAAGCGCTATTCTTTGTTACGGTCTTGCTGATAAAATTTATAGTTAATTAACAAAGGATAATAAAAATGTCAGTTGTACAAAAACTAATTGATGCACAAGATAATCAAGATATAAAAGCGTATAATGAAGTTGTCAGTGAAGATTATGTTTGGGTAAAACATTCAACTGGAGAAAAAGTTCCTAGAGATGAATTAAGTAAATGGTTAATTAGTCCTGATGCTCCAAAGACGGAAAGTTCTCGTATTATTTATGAAAATGATGAAATAGGAGTAGCTCATTATTTTATTTCTTTTAAAGATGGTTCAAGACAAGCAGTTCTTGTAGTCTATATTATAAAAGATGGTAAAATAATTCGATCTGAAACGGGCGCTACTAATATGCCAAAACAATAAAAAAAAATAAATAAAATTAAAAGGAAGGAATAATATGTCGATAATCGAAAAAATGACAAAAATAGTAAACGATGGAGATGTAGCTGCAGGTGAACAAATAATCCATGACGATTATAAATTTTTAATGCATTCATCTGGAAATACACTAGGCAAACAAGATATTTTAAAATGGCTAGGTATGAAAGATGTCAAAAAAGAAAAAGTTAGAGTTCTTTTTGAAAATGATGAGGTTGGATTTGAACATGCTTATGTGAGTTATAAAGATGGCAATAAAGAAGCTGTAATGACTTATTACAAATATAAAGATGGAAAAGTTGTTAATATGGAAACTGGAGCAACAAAGTTACCTAAATAATGAATAAAATTATTAGTTTTGTAATGGTTGGCACTAATGACCTTGAGAAATCAAGTAAATTTTATGATGCTATTTTTGTTCATCTTGGATTAAAAAAAGTTAATACTGCGGAAAGAATGATTTCCTATGCTCATTCAAATGATCCTCATGAAGTCAAGTTCTATATAACAAAACCTTATAATGAAAAACCTGCCACAATAGGTAATGGTACTATGATTGCTTTGTTAGCTGAATCAAAAGAAGCAGTAGATAAATTTCATGCAACTGCTATAGAAAATGGTGCTGTTGATGAAGGGGCTCCAGGAATAAGATCTGATGGAAATTATTATGGTTATGTACGTGATCTTGATGGAAATAAAATTACTGCTAAATGTATTTCTAGTTAAATGGGAAATATAACTGCTTATATAATTTTAATTGTCGCTGTTGTTTTAGGTACTGCTTCAAATGGATTTGCTAAAGGTGCTCAAGGTTTTACAATATTAATACCAAGCGTTTTAACAGCAATAACTATAGTTGGTTGTATGTATACCTTATCCCTTGTTATGAAAACAATTCCTGTGGGAATTACTTACGCTTCTTTTGCTGGATTATGCATTATCGCAACTACAATAGTTGGTATGTATAAATTTAATCAGATGCCCAACCTATATGCAATAATAGGTCTTGCTTTAATTGTTGCAGGCGTCTTAATTGTTAATTTGTTAGGAAAAGCTAATTAATAAATAGAAGGCAAAGTATGTGTACCGTCTTTATTTAAAATAATATCATACTCATTACAAACGCTCGATATATTTAAAGGAGTATAAAGATGAGGAAACATGTTACCATCAGATGCTTGCTCCCAGACTAAATTATCTAGTTTTATAGTTTTTATTTTTAATAAAATTAAATCCTCTTTTTTAGAAAAATATTTGTTAAGAGTGCCTTTAATTTGGTTCTTGTCTGAAAAATGAATAAATCCATCTTCAATATCTTTTTTTGTTCCAATAAATTTTTTATTTTGTTTAGAAACTAACCATTCTGATTTGCTACAGATTTTGTAAACAAATTCGAATTCCATTATTATTTTAAAAACTCATCCACTTCTACTTGGTAAGAGTCCACCAACTTATTGTTTTTGTTTGCTAGCCCAACTACTGCAAACATTTCTTTTAACATTTCATCTGTAGCGCCTTTTTTTTTAGCTGCAAATGAATGAGATCTTATACAATATTCGCAACCATTAGTTATAGATACTGCAACATAAATGAGTTCTTTAGTTACATGATCTAATGCACCCTTTTTCATTACTTGTTTTAAAGAATTCCATGATCTTTCTAATTCATTAGGATCATTCGCTAGCATTCTCCAGAAATTTGGAACTTCTGTAATATGTCTTGAGCTTTTTATATCATCATATACTTCTTTGACTTTTCCGTTAGCTTCATTTTCTTCAATGGGTTTAAACATTGGCATTTTTCCTCCTAATTATAAATTGATTCAATTTTTGGCATTAACGTTAACAATTCTTTTGTGTATTCATGTGATGGATTTTTAAATAATTCTTCTGTCATTGAGACCTCACAAAGTTTGCCATTTTTTAATACTGCTATTCGATCACACATTTGCCTTACTACCGGCAAATCGTGACTAATGAATAAGATTGTCAAATTTAATTGTTCTTGTAAATCCTTTAATAAATTTAATATTTGTGCTTGAATACTGACATCTAGAGCAGAGGTTGGTTCATCACAAACAAGTAGTCTTGGCTGTGTTGCTAAAGCTCTTGCAATTGAGATTCTTTGTCTTTGACCTCCCGAAAATTCATGAGGATAACGTTCAGCTGATTGTTGAGTGAGTTCAACCGATTCTAGTAAATCATAAATATAACTATCTATATCTTGTGAACTAATTGAAGGTTTATGAAGTTTTATAGGTTCAGCAACTATATCTTTAACTTTTAATCTGCCATTTAATGAAGAGTATGGATCTTGAAATATCATTTGAATTTGTTTTCTAAATTTCATCATTTCTTTATTACTTTTAATTTTTGTTATGCAAACATCGTTAAAATAAATGTCTCCTGAGCTTGGTCTAAATAGATTAACAATCATTTTAGCTATTGTTGATTTTCCACTGCCACTCTCACCTACTAATCCAAATGATTGCCCTTCTTTAATATCAAATGTTACATCATCTACAGCCATGACAGAATTTTTTGAACTTTCGGTAAAAAAACTATCGTCAAATGTTTTGCTTAAATTTTTTACTTGAACCAAATCTTTATCTCGAAGTTCTTTTTTTTCCCATCTATTTAAAATTTTAATATTAGTTTCACTCTGGATTTTGTTTTCTTTTTCTATAATTATAAATCTTTCAATTTTTTTATTTGTTGGTGGTACAGAACTTACTAAACTCTTTGTATAAATTTCCTTAGGTTTTGTTAGTACTTCTTTTGTAGGACCAATTTCGACTAGATCTCCATTTTTCATTACAGCTACTCTGTCGGTCGTTTCAGAAATAACTCCCATATCATGAGTAATTAGTATTACAGCTAGATTTCTTTCTTTAGCTAATCTTTTTATTAAATCTAAAATTTGAGATTGTATTGATACATCTAAAGCTGTTGTTGGTTCATCTGCTATAAGTAGTTCTGGTTCACAACAAAGCGCTAGCGAAATAACAACTCTTTGTCTCATTCCTCCAGAAAATTGGTGGGGGTAGTTATCGAACCTTTTCTCAGCATCTTTTATACCAACTTCTTTTAATAAATTGATAGCTTTGTTTTTTGCTTCTTCTGCACTTAAACTTAAATGGGTTTGAATAGTTTCAATTAATTGTTCGCCAATTGTTAATATTGGATTTAAAGAAGTTTGAGGGTCTTGAAAAATTAAACCAATTTTTTTTCCTCTGTATTTTACAATATTTTCTGGATCTGCATGAATATCTATTCCATCTAAAACTATTGAACCGTTTGAAACTCTTCCTGGTTCATCAATAAGATTTATGATTGCATTACCAACAGTACTTTTTCCTGATCCAGATTCTCCAACTAATCCTAAAATTTCTCCTTTATTAACATCTATATTTACATTTTTAGCAGCATAGACCGTTTCTCTTCTCATTTCATAATCAACGCTTAAATTATTTATTGTTAAAAAACTCATTAATTTAATTTTGGATTAAGAGTATCTCTCATCCAATCTCCTAATAGATTAATTGAAAATGCTAAAATAACTAAAAAAATTGCTGGAAAGAAAGTTATCCACCACTCACCGGAAAATAAAAAATCATTTCCAATTCTAATTAAAGTTCCTAAAGAAGGTGTTGTGGGTGGAACGCCCACTCCTAAAAAACTTAATGTTGACTCTGCTATAATTGCAAGTGCAAGTCCTATAGTTCCAATTACTAGAACCGGTCTCATTATATTTGGCAAAATATGTTTAAACATAATAAGTATATTTGAAACGCCAATAATTGTTGAAGCAGATACATAATCTTTATTTTTTTCAACTAAAGTTGCAGCACGAGAAACTCTTGCAAATTGAGGCCATTCTGAAATTCCTATTGCAAATATTAAAACATAAATTGCCATTTCATCATGAAGTTCTCTTGAAATAAGACCTCTTGCTATTCCATCAACTAATAAAGCCATTAAAATACTTGGTACTGTTAACTGAACATCTGTTAACCTCATAACAATCATTTCATATTTGCCACCAAAATATCCTGCGGTTAAACCTAAGGTTACACCTAATAACAAGCTGAATAAAATTGCTGAAAAACCAACTATTAAAGAAATTCGTGATCCATAAAGAATTGTTGATAACATGTCTCTACCTTGTCCATCAGTTCCTAGAATAAATTTAGCAACACCTTTTTCAGACCAGGAAGGTGGTGTAAATGCATCCATTAAAGATAAACTTGATGGGTCAAATGGATTAAAAGGTGCAACCAGTTCAACAAAAAAAGAACAGAAAAAAATAATTACTAAAATAACACTTGATACAATAGCTGTTGGAGATTTTATAAAACTAAAATAAACATCACTATCTTTAATTCTATGCAATAAAGTTGATGTTTGATTATCCACTTACCGCCTCCGATTTAACTCTAATTCTAGGATCAATAAAATAATATAAAATATCAACTATGAAATTTATCAATACAAAAACAAAAGCTATAAAAACTAAGTAAGCAGACATAATGGGTATATCTACAAACTTAACTGCTTGAATAAAAAGAAAGCCCATTCCTGGCCACTGAAAAACAGTTTCGGTGATTATTGAAAAAGCTATTAATGTTCCAATATTTATACCTGCAATTGTAATTACTGGTATCAAGCCATTTTTTAACGCATGTTTATAGTGAATACTTTTTTCATCTATTCCTCTTGCTCTTGCAAATTTAATATAATCAGTTTGCAGTATTTCCATCATTTCTGCTCGAACAAGTCTTATAATGTAAGTCATTTGAAAAAGACTAAGAGTTACCGATGGAAGAATAATAGCTTTTAATCCTGATACAGTTAAAAAACCTGTAGACCAAAAACCAAGATCAACTACTTCGCCTCTACCGAAAGAAGGCAATACTCCTAAAATTACTGCAAACAGATATATAAAGAGTATACCTATAACAAATGTGGGGAGTGATACTCCAAGCAACGAAATGGCCAGTATGGTATCGCTTAAAAAACCTTTTCGATTTATTCCTGTATAAACTCCCAATAAAGTTCCGGAAATTAATGCAATTAACGCTGAAACTATAACTAGTTCAAGAGTAGCTGGCATTCTTTCTGAGATTAATTCTGAAACTGGTCTTCTTAGTTGATATGATATTCCAAATTCTCCTTTTGAAGCATTAACTACAAATCTAGAAAATTGGGCATATACAGGATCATTCAATCCTAATGTTTCTCTAAGTTCAGATCTTTCTTGGTCTGAAGTTTCTTCACCAACCATATTATTAATTGGATCGCCAACGAATGTGAAAAGAGAAAATGACACAAATGCAACAACCAGCATCACTAAGACTGATTGAAACAACCTTTTTAAAGTATACTTAATCAATTTTTGAAAACTTTAGTTTATAAGCCCTTTTAAAATAAAAGGGCTTATAATTAATTAATCTAAAATCTTTTGTTAGAAAATCTAAACAAAGGTTCGTTGTTTGGTCGAATAGGAACATCTACAGTTCTTTTAGATGCCCATGAAATTACCTGGTGATGTAAAGGAAGATAAGCAATGTTATCTCTTACAATTTTCCAAGCATCTGCAATTGCAGCATTTCTTTTATCCAAATCAACTTCACCTTCCATTACTCTAATTGCAGCATCAACTGTAGCATCGCTAAAGTTAACTTTATTCCAGCTTGCGCCAGTTTCATATAGATAATGGAATACATAGTGACTGTCTAAAGTTGGAACTCCCCAACCTAGCATATAGAAATCACCTTGGTCATCTTTAAGTTCTTTGAAGTGTTTGCTTTTTGTTTGAGCATTTAAAGAAACGTTCACGCCTATTTTTCCTAACATTCCTACAACAGCTGTACAAATTGCTTCGTCATTTACATATCTGTCATTTGGACATCTTAGTTCAATATCAAAACCATCTGGATAACCAGCATCTGCTAGAAGTTGTTTTGCAGCAGCTACATCATACGGCAATCTTTCATCAAGTGCCTTAGTGTAACCCGTTACACCAGGAAATGTGATTATTCCAGCTGGTGAACTTAAACCTCTCATTACTTTTTCTTTAATGGCCTCTATATCAATTGCTTGATAAAACGCTTGTCTAACTTCTTTCTTTTTAAAAGGATTATCACCTGTGTTACCAGATCTAAGTTGATCTGCAGCTTGGTCCATACCTAAAAAGATAGTACGCATTTGTTCTACGCTAATAACTTTATGAGCACCTGAACTACCAATACGATCTAAGTCTTGTACTGGTGCATCTGTGACAATATCAATTTCTCCAGATAATAATGCTGCAACTCTTGTTGCTGCATTAGCTATAGGTAGCAATTGAATTTCATCAAGATTGTGTTCAACAGTTCCCCACCATTTTTTATTCTTTTTAAAAACAGTTTTAGTATTTGGTTCTCTCAAAGTGATTTCAAATGGACCTGTTCCCATTGCATTAGTTGCTGAAAATGTTTCTTGTCCTGCATCCCAGTTTTGTGGAACTATTGCAAAATTTTCATGACACCATTTTTTTGACACAACAAATATATTTGATAGTTGGTTTAAAAGAATTGGATTTGGATCTCTTGTTTGAATTTCAACAGTATAATCATCAAGTGCTTTAACAGATGTAATAGTGCTAATATATTCTTTAAAGTCAGATGTTGGTTGTTGAGCTCTTAATAAACTAAACACAACATCTTCTGATGTCATCTTATCTCCATTATGAAAAGTTACATCTGTTCTAAGATTAAAAACCCAAGTTGTTGGATTTGTAGCTTTCCAGTCAGTTGCTAGTTGAGGTCCAATTGTCATATCAATCCCTCTTGTAACAAGCGCCTCATATATTTGTCTTGATACCATTGTAGTTGGCCCTTCATTCTGAGCATGCGGATCAAGTGTTAAGCTATCGCCTTTCATTGACCATTTAATTGTATTTTTTGCCCATGCAGATGAGAATCCAAAAACAAGTAGTACAGTTAGTAATATTCTAACTAAATTTTTTGCTTTCATTTACCCCTCCTAATTATTTTTTTAAAAATTTAACTTAATAATTAGAGAAACTAAAGCAGTATTATTGCTACAATCTTTGAAGTTTTTATATGTTTATTTAATAATTATTTGAAACTTCTATGTTTGCTCCATATTCAGATATTTGGCTCACCATGCTATAGTTTGAACTTACTTTAATATCAAACCCATTAACTTCTTTTACATAGCTTAGTTCCATTTGATTATTTTGTAATGGTTTATAATTGAAAGCAAACTCAGACTCTTCTTCACGTATATGACCAAATTTAAAGAATATACTATCTTGATGACTACTGTAATCTAGTCCTTGAAATCTTTCATAATTTAAAGCGAATGTATAATCGTTTTTATATAATATCTCAAAACCAAGATTACCTTTGATATTATGTATCGAATGTGTTTCGGCAGTCTTAGTTACTGAAACACTATCTAAGTGATTTTTAAAGTTATAATCAATGTTTGATGTTAAATCTCTAATATATTCAAGACTTCCGTTTCGGCTAAGTCTGCCATCGTTTATATCGATCAAATTATCAAATTTAAAACCTGCAGCAATATTTCCAGTTTTAAATGTAAGAGAGTCGTATGTGTCTTGGCTGTTAGTTGATGAAGTTCCAAAATCTGTATATTCAGAAAACTGAGTCACCCCAAATTCAAACTTGCCTGTAGGTCTTATGTTAAAATTCCCATAACTATCTTTAGATTCTAAATTAAAAGCTGTAAAAACTTGTTTACCGTTTCTTTCACCAGTAATTTCATTTGATAGGAGTTGATCTATTCTTAACAAGCTTACACCAAATAAAGCATTGAGATTAGAATTATTATTTACCGGAAGAGTGCTATACAAATTTAATGTTAAAGACTCAGTATCTAATTCAATACCACCGGGGGATATGTTTTCAAATTCACCTTTACCAAATCTAATAGCTGCGCCAACAAACTTATTATTATTTATCTTTTTATCTGCACCAAACATTAAACCTGAAACTCTTATTTCTTTTGGTTTAGAGGTTGCGGTGTCACCTTTTCTGCCAAATGAAATGTCACCATGGGACCAGTAAGCCCAATTCTTATTTTTGGTTTTTATAGTTTTTTTATCTTTACTTGACTTCTCTTTAAGGAATGCTCTACGTGCGGTTATTTTTTCTGGAAGTTTATTCATCCAAGAATTTAACAACGGGTTATCTGATTTAATGACAGTCGTAAAATTATCTAAGTTGTTACTATTTTTATTTTCATGACCAATAGTTATAGACCGACCATTTTCCACTACACTATTAACTGACACTATTTTGGTAGGAAGTTTTTTAATCCAGTAATTTAACAATGGGTTATCTAATTTGATGGAAGCGGTAAGATTATTAAGGTTATTTTTACCCTCATTACGTCTTAACCATTCAAATCTTTTAAAAACAGTAGATGTATTTTGTTGTATTACATGTTTTGCAAATTCTACTTGTGCACCGACATTTGAAATAGAATCTGCCTCACAAATTACAATTCCGTAAGGACAACTAAGATTATACTCGTGGATCTTATTCGCAGAATCTCCTGCATATGTAACTTGATACAATTTCATTCCATCTTCAGAAAAGTGCATTCCTAAAGGCGTTCCTTGACCACCACTTGCATCAAAAAAGTTTGCTAGTTTTCCAACATATGTTGCTGTTGAAACATCAAAACCAGTAGATAGTTTGTAAACATAAAAATTCCAAGCACCATGGCCTGTTCCAGAATCGATTAAGTACATTCTAGTTCCATCATCATCAAACCTTAAATCTTGAAGATATTTTTCATTAATGTCATTTAAATCTAAAACATTACCAAGTGATGCAGAACTTGGAAGAAATGGAGTGCTTAAGTGATACTCAACAACTACTTCGTCTCCCCAATAATCAAAAAGATACATTTTTGTTCCATCGTTATTAAAAGTTATATCATGAGGTTCAAAATCACCATCGTCATCAGTATATAAAGTCTGATCCTCATCCCATTCTAGTCCATCATCTGCATCTTGTGTTGCATTAGAAATATCATATGGAGTTGAAAGTGTGTGGACATTCATTAAACCATCTTGATCAATTGCAAAAATTTTAGTTCCATCTTTATTAAAAGTAAAACCTTGTACTTTATATTGGCCGGCTCCTAAATCATCACTACCATCATTTAGATTGAGACTAACTACTGTTGAGGTATCAATAGAACTAATATCAAATGGCGTTGTTAAAGTGTACTGTTTGGCTACAGCGTTTACTGCATAACTAGTCATAAAAACTTTTGTTCCATCAGGACTTAGCGCAATGCCTGAAGGCATAGAAATATCACTGCCAACAGATTGTACATAAGTAGGTGAAACAACTTCAGCTTTGGCAGCATTTAAAGTTAAGAATAAAAATAAAATAATTAATAATCTCATAATTTAATTAAATATTTATAGTGCTGGTTTTAAAAGTTTTAATATTTTATTATGAATTGAATTGTTTGCAGAAACTATAATATTTCCAGCTTTTACAGCATCTTCATTTTTCCAAGTAGAAATAAATCCACCTGATGCTTTCACTATTGGAATAATTGGATGAATATCCCATACTTGGTTTATGCATTGTAAGACAACATCAATCCTACCTTCACACAAGTGGCAATAGCTTAAAGCATCAAAACAAGGAAATTGCATTAATTTTAAAACCTTTGGAATTTTTTTTTGTTTGTTTAAAGAAAGCCAACCATGAAATGCTCCAGCAACTTTCATCTGACTGTATGAAACTTTTCTATTTACAGTAAGCTTTCTCTTTTTTCCCTTGTCATAAACATGAGCTGCTTTATCCGTTTGATTCAAATAATATTTATTTAGTTTTGGAAAATTTGCTAAACCAATAACTGGTCTACCTTTGTAATTTAAAGCAATTAAATTACTCCAAGTTGGATTTCCTATAATAAATGACCTCGTTCCATCTATTGGGTCAATTACCCAGGTATAATCACTTTTTGTTTTTTTATGACCGAACTCCTCACCTATTACTTGATGATTTGGAAATCTTCTTTTAATTTTTCTTCTAATAAACTTTTCAAATTCTCTATCAGCTAGGGTTACGGGGTCATATCCTTTTCTTTTGTTTTTATTGATAACTGTAAAAGGTTTATCTAATTTTTTGTAATAAAATCTCGTCAGCTCTTTAGCTAATGCATTGAGAAAATTATAATAGATTCTGTAATTTTTGAATTTTGTATTAAACATGATGAGTTCTATTACTATTTAATTTAACTTGATTAAAGCATAAAATTTAATAATCCTTGCGATAACATAATAAAATTAAATTTATAATATTAATGGAAAAAATTCAGTCTCATACAAAACTAGTAGTGGTTGGAGGAGGTATTTTAGGAGTAAGCTTACTTTATCACTTAACTAAAGAAGGATGGAAAGACATAGTTTTAATTGAAAAGGGTGAACTTACTTCTGGTTCGACTTGGCATGCAGCAGGTCAGTGTCCACATATGGTGGGCAGTTATAATTTGGCTAAAGTTCATCAGCATTCAACTAATCTTTATAAGCAACTAGAAAAAGAAACAGGACAAGCAACAGGTTTCCATGAATGTGGTAGTTTAAGATTAGCATACAAAAAAGAGGATATTGATTGGTTCCATTACGTTAAAGGAATAATGGACAATGTTGGTTCTCCTGCAGAAATAATTTCTCCAAATGAAATAAAAAAAATTCACCCATTTATTAGATTAGATGGAATAGTTGCAGCCTTTCATACTCCTGAAGATGGACATACAGATCCAACAAGTACTACAAATGCTATGGCTAAAGGAGCTAGAAATGGTGGAGCCAAAATATACAGAAAAAATAGAGTAACTAATATAAAGCAACTTCCTTCTGGTGAGTGGAAAGTATTTACGGAAAATGGAGATATAACTTGTGAACATGTGGTTAATGCTGCAGGAAGTTTTTGCCCTGAGGTTGGTGAGATGGTTGGCTTAAAAGATGTACCTAGTATAAATATGATACATCATTATTTGGTTACTGAATCACATCCAGAAATTGAAAAACTAAAAAAAGAATTACCAGTAACAAGAGATCCTGAGGCTTCTGCCTACCTAAGACAAGAAGGCAAAGGTTTATTAATAGGTCCATACGAAAAAGATGCAAAAGCTTGGGCTTTAGACGGAATGGACTGGAAATTTGATATGGAACTATTGGAGCCTGAACTTGATAGAATTGAAAAACACCTTGAAATAGGAATGAACAGAATTCCTCAATTTAAAGATGTTGGAATTAAAAAAATTATTTGTGGACCAATTACTCATACACCCGATGATAATTTTTTTGCAGGTCCAGCACCAGGATTAAAAAACTTCTGGATGGCTTGTGCTGCAAGTGTAGGAATTGCTCAAGGTGGAGGTATTGGAAAATACCTTGCTCAATGGATAGTACACGGTGACTCAGAAATAAATATGCTTGAGTTTGAGCCAAGAAGATACATGAGTTGGGTAACTAAAAAATACGCAGTCGAAAAATCTACTGATCAATATACCAGAATGTACGTTACCCCGATGCCAAGTGAAAGTATAGATGTCGGTAGACCTATGAAAACAACACCAATATATAAAAAACTAAAAGATATGGGAGCTGTATATTTAGACTCTTATGGTTGGGAAAAACCTATATGGTTCGGAAAACCTGGAATGAAAGAAGAATATAGCTTTAAAAGATCAAATGCTTTCTCATATGTACAAAAAGAATGTTAAAACGTTCAAAACAATGTTGGAATTTTAGACTTAAGTACATTTGCAAAATATGAAATTAATGGAGGTAACAGTGAAGCATATTTAAATCGATTATGTGCAAATACTATTCCAATAAAAGATGGGGGTATAATTCTTGGACATACACTAAATAATATAGGTAGGATTCAAAGTGAATTAACAATCACTAGATTGTCTAAAGATAATTTTTACGTTTTATCTTCAACGGCTTCAGAAATAAGAGATTTTGATTGGTTTAATCATAATTTAAAAAAAGATGAGAAAGTTCACATTAAAAACGTTACTCAAGACTTTGGTGTTCTTGTTTTAGTGGGACCCAAATCAAGAGATATTTTATCAAAACTTACTTCTGAAAATTTAGACAATAATAACTTTCCTTGGTTAAAAGGGAAAGAAATTGAAATAAATAAAGTACCTGTACGAGCCCTTCGAATTAATTATATGGGAGAATTGGGTTGGGAATTACATCATCCAATGAGTATGATGGAAAAATTATATGACACTATATATGAAGTAGGTAAAAAAGAAAAAATACAGAACTTTGGTACTTATGCTGTTAACTCACTGAGGATGGAAAAAGCCTATCGCGGCTGGGGAGCAGAGTTGACTGGAGAAATCAGCTTGGTTGAAGCAGGTATGGACCGTTTTTTCAATTTAAATAAAAAAAGTAATTTTATTGGGTCTGAAGTTCTTAGAGAAAAACTACAATCAGGAGTTGACATTAAAATAGTCTACCTTGAGATTGATGTTGATAATGCCGATGCAAGAGGTAATGAGCCTGTATATCATAATAATAAAATAGTTGGTGTGGTCACTTCAGGTGGCTATGGATTTAGAATAAATAAAAGTCTTGCTTTTGCTTATGTTCAAGCTGAGTTAGCCAAGGATGAAATAGAGCTCTTAGTAGAAATTCAAGGACAAAAAATGAAGGCAAAAATTTTGAACGCACCAGCCTACGACCCTCAAAATAAAAAGTTGAAGTCTTAAATTAATTTTATTGACAGTTGAAAAAAAATAAAGCAACGTCCGATTTTCAATTGAAAATTTATGACCATTAAAACTAACGCTCCTCCAAAACCATATCTAGGCTTTGGAACAAGAATTAGAAAATCTCCTTTCTTCGAATCTACTTTAAAGTGGGGCTGTAAAGAATACACAACTTATAACCATATGTATTTCCCAGTTTATTATAATACACCTGAAGAAGATTTTTGGAGCTTGGTAAATGACGTTACTCTTTGGGATGTTTCAGTTGAAAGACAAGTTGAAATTACAGGTCCTGATGCAACAAAATTTACACAATTATTAACACCGAGAAATTTATCTGATTGCCAAGTTAATCAATGCAAATACGTTTTAAATACAAACTACGAAGGTGGAATTCTTAGTGACCCAATTTTATTAAGATTGGCAGATGATCATTGGTGGTACTCAATATCTGATAGCGACTTATTACTTTGGGCTATGGGTGTTGCTGGTAAAGACAAATATGATATTGAACTAAAAGAACCAGATGTTTCTCCTTTACAAGTGCAAGGACCTAAATCAAGAGCTTTGATGAATGAATTGTTTGGATCATGGATCAATGATTTAAAATATTACTGGTGTAAACAAACAGATTTGAAAGGAATACCAGTTGTTGTATCAAGAACAGGTTGGAGTGGCGAGATTGGTTATGAAGTATATTTACGTGACGGAAAAAAAGGAGCTGAACTTTACGAAATGATAATGGCCGCAGGAGCAAAACATAAAATTGCACCAACAGGTCCTTCTCAAATAAGAAGAGTTGAAGCAGGAATTTTTTCTTATTTCCAAGATATGCGTGTTACTGACAATCCTTTTGAGATTGGAATGGATAGGTTGGTTGACCTTGAAATGGAAGCAGACTTTGTAGGCAAAGAAGCTCTAAAAAAAATAAAACAAGAAGGAATTAAAAGAAAATTAGTTGGTATTGAAATATTAGGTGATCCAATTAGTATGGTTGTACCACCAGAATATACTCCTGGTTATTTTGTTCCCGATCATTGGCCTATTTTTGATGATAAAAAAGAAATTGGTTATGTCACTTCTAAATGCTATTCCCCAAGATTAAAAAAAAATATTGGTTATGCTTTTATTCCTATAGATTACGCAAAAAATGATACTAAATTCACAATTAAATCTCCTTATGCAAATTTAGAATGCAAAGTAGTACCATTACCATTTTACGATCCAAAAAAACAAATTCCTATAAAATAATTATTAATGCTCTCAAAATTTATTAATGAGAGTAAATCTTGAATCTTAAAGATACATTTTTAGCTACATTAGTTCCAATTTTTTTAGGTTTTGGTTTTGTAATTGCCAAACCAGCAATGGAACATTTCCCTCCAATGCTTTTAATGGGTTTAAGATTTTTTTTTGCAGCATCAATTTTAATTTGGTGGTTTCCAATACCAATAGGCTTCCTTAAAAAAATATTTTTTGTCTCTATTATAGCTAATACATTGCAATATACCATTACATACACGGGTTTAAGCATGATAGATGCTTCGGCGGCAGTATTACTTGTTCAAATGGAAGTTCCTTTTGGAGTTATGTTTGCATATTTTATGCTCAAAGAAAAACCAACTGTCAGGAGTATAATTGGTATAAGCATTGCATTAATTGGGGTTTATATTTTAACTGGCTCACCTAATTTAGACGGTAAATTTATTGGTGCAGCCTTAGTTGTTACAGGAGCGAGTATTTGGGCTTTAGGACAAGTTTTAGTCAAGCCATTGAGTAAAGAGGTAAATCCAATAGCTCTTGTTGCTTGGTTAGCTTTATTTTCTGGTCCAATATTAATAACTTTTTCTGCTATTTTTGATGGAAATACAATTAACTACTTTAAAGCAGCAAGTCTAGAGAGTTGGATAATTGCGATTTATTTAGGATTTATTATGCAACCAATATCATATGGTTGTTTCTATTATGTTTTAAAAAATAATCCTTTATACAAAGTTTTACCTATAGTTACTATGGGTATACCGCCTACTGGATTATTAGCTGCTATTTTAATTCTTGGAGAAGAACCAACTAAAGAATTATTTATTGGTGGTGCTATTATTCTTCTTGGAGTGGTTATGATAGTATTTAATACAAAAAAAAATTAGAAATTACTTATTATCTAATAAGATGAGTTTATTTAAATCAGTCAAAGTTATAAATTCTGGAAAAGCTATTCTTTTATCTCGTAAATATGGTGCTCCCCTTCGATATCACTCTACTTGGTTAAGAGATAATGCTAATGATCACAAAACAAGAGATAAAAATAATGGCCAACGTTTAATCTCCATTTCCGATATACCAATCAACACTTATATTAAATCTGCTTTTCTCGATAAAAAAGGTAAAAATATAACTTTAAATTTTTTACCTAAAAAAAAACAAATTAAATTTTCTGTTAGTTGGTTAGAAGCACATGCTTATGATAAAAAACAAAATAATTCAAAAGTTTGGACCCACCCAGATTTAAAAATTTGGTCAAAAGCTACTTTAAAACGTGTTCCAATTATTAATTATAAATCTGCCAAATCGGATAAAAAATTACTTCTTAAATGGCTAAAATCTCTTCACTATTATGGTTTTGCAAAAATAACAGGATGTGAAAGAAAATCTGGAACAGTTGTTAAAATAGCCAAACTTTTTGGTTATGTGCGTGAAACTAACTATGGTAAATGGTTTGATGTAAAATCAAAAACAAGTGCGGTTAATTTAGCTTATACGAATCTTGGTTTAAAGGCTCACACAGATAATCCATATAGGAATCCAGTTCCAACGATGCAAATTCTTCATTGTTTAAAAAGTTCTATCAAAGGTGGTGATTCAAAAGTTGTAGATGGTTTTAAAGCAGCTCTCCGTCTAAAAAAAGAAAATAAAAATTATTTCAATTTACTTTCAAAATATTGTTCACGTTTTGAATTTAAAGGAAAAAAAAATGTTCATTTAAAATCTCGTTTCCCAATGATAACATTGTCTCCAGACAATGAACTAACAGCAATTCATTTTAATAATCGTTCGATAGCACCTATTACAGATGTTCCTTACAACAATATGCCAAATTATTACAAAGCTTATCGTAAATTTTCTAGTATCATTGATAGTTCTTCTATGGCTTTTACTTTTAAATTAAATCCAGGAGAATGTTTTATACTTGATAATACGAGAGTTCTTCATGCAAGAACCGCTTACTCAAAAACAGGAAGTCGGTGGTTGCAAGGATGTTATGTTGATAAAGACGGACTTTTATCGACTATTTCAACATTGTAATAATTTTTTTATTTTTTTGATTCCTTTATAATTTCACTTATAACTTCTTCTTTTTTATGACCCATAAGGTGCACTCCTTTTACTCCATGTATATTACGAAAAGCTTCAATTAGTTCTATACATATTTTTTTACTTTCTTCTTTTTGATCTTTTGAGTCTTCTAATCTCTTAATAATTTGATCTGGTACATCCACCCCAAATAAATTTTCATTCATCCATTTTGCACTTTTTGCAGAAGCAAAAGGACCTATTCCAATTATAAAATTTGTTTTTTCCAAAATTCCTTCATCACCTAAAACTTTCATATATTCGTTTAATACCTTTGGATCGAAAACATATTGGGTTTGAAAAAAATCAACACCATTATTGATTTTATTTAAAATTTTATTAGGATTAGGTTTTCCTTGAGTTGGAACTTCTGCTCCTCCAATAAATAATTTTGGGGAAGGATCAATTAATCTTCCTGATGGAAATTTTTTCTCTTTACGCATCATATCTGCCATAGAAACCAAAGTTAAACTATCAATATCATTTACAATTTTAGTTTCCGGTTGATCACCATTTTTTGGATCATCTCCTCCTAAACAGAGAATATTGTGTACACCTAATGCGGATGCTCCTATTAAATCACCTTGTAAGGCTAAACGGTTACGATCTCGTACTGTTAACTGTAATATTGGATCTATATCATTCTGAGCAAGAATAATTGAAGCAGTTAGGGATGACATATGTACTTTTGCACCAGGACTATCTGTAACGTTTACAGCATCAGCTACTCCTTTTAATGGCATCACATTCTTTAACAATGTTTCTTTATTAGATGCATCTGGTGGTGTTGTTTCTGCAGTATATACAAAAACTTTATCTAATAATTTTTGTTGAAGTTTGCTTTGATTATCCATTTTGCAAAATAGTTTTATAAATACTTTCTTTTAAATACAATAAGCAATTAGACTATTTAAATAAGTATAAAAAGTCTACAATCTAAACATGGACGTTAATATATTTGCTGCTGTTATGTTGGCTGCAGTTTTACATTCTGCTTGGAACGGAATGGTAAAAAAACATAAAGATAAGGTTATTTCAGTTTCAGCAATAGTTTTTGGACATATTCCAATGGCATTTATTGTTATGCTGTTTGTGCCTTTGCCAACATTAGAAAGTGTGCCTTATATAATTTTAAGCGCAATAATTCACCAAGGTTATCAAGTTTATTTAATATCTGCTTACAAATATGGAGATTTAACTAAAGTTTATCCTGTTGCAAGAGGAACTGGACCAGTAGTAGCCACATTAATTTCAATTGCACTGTTGGGTGTTTTATTTTCAAAATTTCAAATAGCTTCAATTATCCTGATTTCTTTTGGAATAATCTTGATAGGTTTGTTAAGCGAAAGCTCACAAAAAAATAACAAAGCCCTCTTTTATTCCTTGATTACTGGTTTTTTTATAGGAATGTATTCTTTAGCTGATGGTTATGGTGCAAGAATAAGTTTATCTCCTTTGAGTTTTTTAGGATGGTCTTTCATTTTAAATGCAATGATATTTCCTTTCACTTTAAAACTCATGAATTGTTCAAATGTATTTAGTCGAGTTATTAAAGAAGCAAAAGTTGTATTTTGGGTTGGCGGCACACTCTCATATATAGTTTATGCAATTATAGTTTGGGCTTTTACCAAGGCGCCTATTCCTTTGGTTGGTGCTTTAAGGGAGTCTGGAATTATTTTTTCAATTATTATTGGAATTCTTTTCTTAAATGAAAAAATTTCTATACATAAAGTATTGTCAATAATTTTAATTTTTTTGGGTGTAGTAGGTTTAAAAATTTTTTAAAACTATCCAAAATTTTGAAAAAAAGGAAAAATATTTAAAATATAATAACCTACGATTTGTAATTGATTTGTTATAATTAAAATACCAGTTAGAAGCAAAATCATTCCACCTATTTTTGAAACTTTATTAATATTTTTTTTGAAATTTTTTGAAAATATTAAAAATTTTTGAATTAAAAATCCAGACAGTATAAATGGGATAGCTAAACCCAAAGAATAAAAACTAAGCAATATAATTGCTTTTGAAATATTTTCCTCCGTTGATGCCAAAGCAAGAATAGATCCCAATATTGGGCCAATGCAAGGAGTCCATCCAAATCCAAAGGCCATACCAACAACAAATGTAAATAATGGTTTGGCTGATTTATTTGTGTAATATTTTTTTTCGTAATTAAGAAATTTAATATTAATTATTTCAAGTAACTGGAGAGAAAAAATTATAATAATTAATCCAGCAACAATTCTTAACTGACCTGAGTTTTGAAGTAAAAGTTTTCCTAAAACAGATGCAGTTGCACCAAAAATTATAAATACGAATGAAAACCCTAAAGAAAATAAAAATAATGGAATTAAATTTATTTTTTTGCTTTCAACTAACTCTTTTAATGATTGTCCTGAAATGAAGGAAATATAACCAGGTATTAACGGTAATACACAGGGTGATAAGAAACTTATTAATCCAGCTCCTAGAGCAATGAATAATTCAATCATAATTTATTTTTTTATTCAGTTATAACTTTTGAATTTTGTTCGCCTAAATTATCTATAGATAATTTAATTTTATCACCTGGTTTAAGAAAAACAGGAGGCTTCATTCCCATACCAACTCCAGCTGGTGTTCCTGTTGTAACAATATCTCCAGGTTGTAAAGACATGAATGTACTTAAATAAGAAAGTAAAAAATTTGTATTAAAGATCATATTTTTAGTATTACCAGCTTGCATTTTTTTTTCATTCACATCTAAACTTAAATTTAAATTATTAATATCTAAAATTTCATCTTTAGTTACCAAATACGGTCCAATTGGCCCAAATGTATCTCCCGATTTACCTTTTACCCATTGACCCATTTTTTCAATTTGCCATTCTCTCTCGCTAATATCGTTTACTATGCAGTATCCTAAAATATGATTTGGTGCTTCTTTTTCAGAGATATTTTTTGTTTCTTTTCCAACTACAAAAGCTAGTTCGACTTCCCAATCAAATTTTTTTGAAT
>CACLNK010000008.1 GCA_902608305.1 uncultured Pelagibacteraceae bacterium
GCAGGCGCGCCAAAAAAGGAAAGTAAATAAAATGTTAAATTGGCTTAACAAAATATCTTTGCAAAAAGCAGTGATTTATTTTTTTATTTTTATTTTTTTTGTTTTGCTAGCTTTAACAATTTTTTTATAAAAAATTATGTCTGATAAATTTGAACAAATAAGTACTAAACCAGGTTTTATGAAACATAATGGTGGTATTCTGTTTAGGAATATTTCAGAAACAGAGTATGAATTTAAAACAACAATAAATGAAAATCATTTAAATGCTATAGGAATAACACACGGAGGCTTTATATGTTCTTTAATTGATGCTGGGGCAGGGACTGCTGCTCATAGATGTGCCGGGCAAGCCCCTTGTGTAACTGTTTCGTTAGATCTAAAATTTATAGCTACCACAAAAATCGGTGATGAAATTGTCGGTTTTACCAAGATATTGAAAAAAACAAAATCTATGGTTTTCCTAATTTGTCATTTAAAATCAAAAGATAAAATTATTGCTTCTGCTTCCGGTATTTGGAAAATATTAAAACAAAAACCTTTAACTTAAGTTCTGATTGTTAGTTAATTTTTTCTTCTATAATTCAAATACCCAAATATAATTAATAATAAAATTGCTAAAGGATAAATAATTCTTTTGTTTGGTCTATCTAAATTTTCTACTTTCAATTCACTTATAAAATCGCCAGTTTCAAAGCCACTTTTTTTAGCCTTGCCATTCCATTTCAAGGTGTCAACTACAATTCTTTTTTTATCTTTAATTAAAGAAATTCCATACTCATCTAAATTAAATTTAGTTTCAAAAGTATTTTTTTCAATTACAAATAATTTATATCTTTCTCCATATTCACTTGGGCGTGTAACCTTGAAGTGTATTTCTTTTTTTGGATCTAATTTTAAAAACTGAATTTGATTTATATCTTTATAGTTATATTTTGGATAAAATTTATTAAGAACAAATTCTGGTGACAACAAGGATATTGAGATAAATAGAAAAATTATAATTTCATACCATTGAAGTTTATTAAAAAACCATCTTTGAGTAGCAGCAGTAAATATAAGTATTCCAATCAAAGAAGTTACAATGACTAATAAAGCATGCCAAATATTTTCAATACCTATTAAAAGTAATTCATGATTAAATAAAAAAACAATAGGAAGAATACCTGTTCTTAAACTATACCAAAAGGCTTGTACGCCAGTTTTAAGCGGGTCTCCTCCTGAAATAGCAGCTGCCGCATATGATGCTAGCCCTACTGGAGGAGTTACATCGGCCATTAATCCAAAATAAAATACAAATAAGTGAACAGCTATGAGTGGAAATATAAATCCTGAAGCATTACCTACATCTACTAAAACCATTGCCATCAATGATGCCACAACTACATAATTTGCAGTAGTTGGAAGACCCATGCCAAGCAACAAACATAAAATGATGGTTAATAATATTAAAATTATAACATTATCTTTAGCAATAGATTCTATTACAATAATTAAATTTGTACTTAAACCTGTAGAACCTACTGCTCCCACTATTATTCCAGCAGTTGCAATCGCAATTCCAACTCCAACCATATTTATTGCACCTTTTTCAAAACCTACAATAGTTTGGTTAAACCAAGTTTTAAGGGCATCTTTAAAATTTGGTTGTTTAATTAATTTATTTATTAAATTTACAAAAATTAATGCAACAGTTGCATAGAATATCGAATAAGAAGCTGTAAACCTTAGATAAACTAATAAATATATTAAAACAAAAATTGGAATTAAAAAATGCAATCCAGCTAAAAAAGTTTTTTTTAAATTTGGTACATCTTTTGCATCCATGCCTTTAAGATTTAATTTTAAAGCTTCAAGATGGGAAATATAAAATAACGCTACATAAGATATAATTGCTGGTAAAAAAGCATGTTTAACAACTTCAAAATAAGTAACTCCTATAAAGCTTGCCATAACAAAAGCTGCAGCACCCATTACGGGAGGCATTAATTGTCCATTAACTGATGAAGAAACTTCTATTGCTCCTGCTTTTTCTTTTGAAAAACCAGTTTTTTTCATAATTGGAATTGTAAATGTTCCTGTAGTAACAGTGTTTGCAATTGAAGAACCAGATATTAAACCAGTCATTCCTGATCCTAATATAGCCGCTTTGGCAGGTCCTCCTCTCATTTTCCCAACCATTGCAAAAGCTAGATCTAAAAAGTATTTTCCTCCTCCTGCAGTTTCTAAAAGTGCACCAAATAAAACAAATAAAAAAATAAAATCTACAGAAACACCTATTGGAATTCCAAATATAGCTTCCTGATCAAACCATTGAAATCCAACAAGTCTCTTTAGTGAAAGTCCACCATGAGAAATCATGTCTGGAGCATATCTTCCAAAAAATGAAAATAATAAAAAACAAATTGCAATAATAACTAAAGGTAAACCTATAGCTCTTCTAGTCGCTTCAAGTAAAATTAAAATTCCAGTTATTCCAATAATTAATTCAATTGGTATATTAATATTTTGACCTAAAGTAATTTTTAAAAGAACCCCTCCTCTATCAATAAGTTGGTCATAAAAAAAATAAATATATAAACAACAAAAAGCTGCAATTAAACTAATCAAAACATCAATTATTGAAATTTTTTTGTTTTTAGAAAAAGGAAATATTAAAAATGCTAAAAGTAAGGCAAAACCTAAATGAATAGCTCTGGCTGGTAAGCCCTTAAACATTCCAATATTAAACCAAAAAGGAAATGGGGATGCATACCAAAGTTGAAATAAGGACCATATAATTGCTATGGCAAGAACAATTTTTAAATGTAAGCCAGTAAGATTTCGAGTAGGTGATAAATCTTCACTAATTTTTTTTTTTATTTGAGTACTAATGTTTTGATTCATTTATGAAAGATACTTTACTATAAAAAAAAGGCCCAATAAATATATTGGGCCTTTTAAATTTAGCTAAGTATTTGTATTACATTAATCCAACTTCTTTATAGTATTTAATTGCACCTGGGTGTAATGGAGCAGATAAACCATCGCTAATCATGTTTTTCTTTTCTAATGGCCCAAAAGCAGGATGTTGTTTTCTGAAATCATCAAAATTTTCAAAAACAGCCTTTGTTACTAAATAAACAAGTTCTGCAGAAACATCTATGCTAGTTACAACAGTAGCTTTAACACCAAAAGTAGTTACATCTTTTTTTTGTCCAGTGTAGGTACCTGCAGGAATTGTTGCTGCAGCATAGTAAGGCGCACCATCTATTAAACCTTGAACAGGTCCACCTACTAAATTAATTGGAAGTGCTTTTGCCGCACAAGTTGCTGCTTGCTCCATAGCACCATTTGGAAATCCTACTGAATATCCATAAGCATCTATTTTACCGTCGCAAAGTGCTTTAACTTGTTCAGAAGAAGTCAATTCTGTAACTCCTTTGAAGTAACTATTGTCAACTCCCATTGCTTCCATAAGTACTTCCATGGTTCCTCTTTGACCTGAACCTGGATTACCTATGTTAACAAGTTTACCCTTAAGACCTTTAAAGTCTTTAACTTTTGCTTTTTTTCTAGCCCAAATTTGGAAAGGTTCGTTATGAACTGAAAAAACAGCTCTTAAACCGCCAAACTGTTTTCCTTGCCATTTGCTTGAACCATTAAAGGCATGGAATTGCCAGTCAGACTGAGCTACACCAAATTGAAACTCACCTTCTTTGATTTGTCCAATATTATAATTAGACCCACCAGTTGATGGTGCAGTACATCTGTAAGCTTTATCAGTTGCTGCTTTTTTTCTACCGTGTTCAGAGCTAGTTGCATATTTATGCAACATTTTACAAATTGCATTACCAGTCTGGAAATAAACTCCAGTTGGTCCTCCTGTTCCTATCGTGAAAAACTCTGCTGATTTTGCTACACTTGTTAATGACAAAGACGCAACAAATATTAACAAAGCACTCGATAGTGATGTTATTATTTTTTTCATTATTTACTCCTCTATAACGTTTTTTATATTTACAATTCTAACAGTAAAGAATATGAAAGGTAAAGTAAGACTTGAATTTATTCTGATCTAATTGAGACAAGATTTTATGATGATTCTGACCATTTTTTTAACTTATTAACACCATCAACAATATTTGGTGCAAATTTAGAAATCAAATTGTCATCAATATTTTCTGTATCTAAAACACTTTTCATAAATGTATGACCATCGAAATCAGTAAAGCTTAGTCTTACAATCATTTTATTTTTTGAAAATCCAAAATCAGATCCAGGTAACAATGCTACTCCTGTCTTTTTTAAAATATCACTACACATTTCATCTGAACTTGAAAAATTTTTATTTACAAATTCTGGCATAAGATAAAACCCACCTTGCGGCTTGTTTATAATTATATTATTAGATTTTAAATTATTATAAACATATTCACCAACTGCTTTAAGAATATTTTTTGAATTATTTATGTATTCACTATGATCATTATTGTAGGCTGCAATAGCAGCATATTGAATCGGAGCACTTACTGATGAAAAAGTTTCACTCGCTAAAACTTTAAGAGAGTCTCTTAATTGATTTAAGCTTTCTGACATTACAAAATACCCTAATCTCCATCCACCAGCCCCACACCATTTACTAAGGCCTGTGCTTATAATTGTTTTTTCTGGATAGTAATTAGCAATAGATTTAAAATTTTTTTCAAAACTTAACTCTGAATAAATTTCATCTGATAAAATTAAAATATCGTATTTTTTTGCAATTAAGCTAATTTCTTTCAAATTATCACAAATTTGGCCTGATGGATTATTGGGTGAATTTAAAAATAATAAATATTTTTTGCCCCTACCTTTGAGAATAATTTTCTCGATTTCTTCTCCAGTTGGAAACCAATTATTTTCTCTTTTTGTTACAATCCAATGAATTTTATTTCGTCCAAGTATAGCTTGAGGTTCGTAAGAAACCCAGCTCGGAACTGGCAATAATATGTCACCATCAAAGAGAATATTTAATAAAAACATTAACTCTTTTGTCCCAGGCCCAATTATCACATTGTTATCTTTATAATTATATTTTTTTATATTTGTTATATGCTTTGCAATAACATTTCTAAGTTTTGGTAGGCCTTGCATTGGTAAATATTTATTTTGATATGCATTATTTTTTAATTCATCAACAACTTCATCTGGAACTTGAAATGGTGATTGGCCAAAACCAAATTTAAATACTTTTTTACCTTCTAATTCTAGTGCTTGTGAAATCTCATTGATTCTTAGTGTGGAAGATGGCTTTAAATTTTTAACTATATCTTTTATCATTTAGTAAGTTAATTCTTTCAAATTTTTAAATTGTTCCAAAACTTCAGGGTTAGCTAGAGCTTCTTTATTTTTTATTTCATTACCTTCTATTATATTTTTAACAGCTAATTCAACTATTTTTCCATTTTTAGTCCTTGGAATATCTAGAACACTAATAATTTTACTCGGGACATGCCTTGGTGAAGCATTTTCTTTTATTTTTTTTTTTATTTTAAATAATAAATCTTCATTTAATTTATAATTCTTATTAAGCACTATAAATAAAACTATTCTGATATCGTTATCCCAAGATTGTCCTACTACTATAGAATCCTTTATCTCTTCAAATTTTTCTACCTGAGAATATATTTCTGCTGTTCCTAGTCTTACTCCTCCAGGATTAAGTGTTGTATCTGACCTTCCGTAGATAATAAAACCTCCATTTTGACTTATTTTTGCGTAATCGCCATGATGCCAAATATTAGGATATTTTTCAAAATATGCATTTTTAAATTTAATATTATTTTTATCATTCCAAAATTTTAACGGCATAGAAGGAAATGAATTTTTACAAACAAGTTCTCCTCTAATATTTTTTATAGAATTACCTTTGTCGTCAAATATATCAACATCTAATCCAAGTCCTTTATTTTGAATTTCACCTGAAATTACTGGTTCATACAAATTGCCAAGCACAAAACAAGAAACAATATCTGTTCCTCCTGATATAGATGACAAATGAACGTCTGCTTTTATATGATTATAAATATATTCAAATCCATCTTTTGATAGTGGGGATCCTGTAGAACAAATAGTTTTTAAATTTTTTAACTTATATTTATTTTTCATCGAAATTTTAGACTTTCTTAGAGAATCTATATATTTTGCACTAACTCCAAATAATGTAATTTTTTCTTTATCTACGATTTCTAATAACAAATCATTTTGTTTGTACATTGGAAATCCATCAAATAAAACAATTGATGCTTTTGACGCAAGGGCACTCACCAACCAATTCCACATCATCCATCCACATGTAGTAAAATAAAAAACATTATCATTTTCTTTAATATCACAATGTAATTGATGTTCTTTCATGTGTTGAAGCAACACGCCCCCACTTCTATGACATATACATTTGGGTTTTCCAGTAGTTCCGCTAGAATAAAGTATTGCAAGTTCTTGTTCAAAATCAAAAACTTTAAATTTAGCTGGTTTAGAATTAAATTTATTTAATTGATGCCATTTAAAACTAATTACATTTTTATAATAAAATTTATCTTCAATATATTTTGAACCTGGATAATTTATTATTACTAAATATTTAATAGATTTAATTTTTTTTAATATTTTAGAAACTCTTTCTAATACATTAATTTCTTTTCCATTATAAAAATATTTATCAACTACAAATAAAGCTTTAGGCTTAATTTGCGAAAAACGTTCTATTACACCATTAACACCAAAGTCTGGAGAACATGAGGACCAAATTCCACCTAATGAAGCTGTTGCAAGAAATGTTTCTACCGTTTCTATGCAATTTGGCATATAAGCAGCAACTCGATCATTTTTTTTTAATTTTATTTTTTTAAAAAAATTTATAATTTTACTTACATTATTATTTAATTGTAGCCAATTTCGCTCTTCTCTAAAACCATTCTCGCTTAAAAATGTAATAGCCTTTGTGCTATCATTTTTGGAAAGTAAATTTTCTGCAAAATTTAATTTTGTTTTAGGTAAAAAAATATTTTTATAAAATATCTTTGATTTAGTTAATTTATATTTTTTTTTAAAACCTTTAACTTTACAATAATCCCAAATCGAACCCCAGAAATTTCCTGGGTTTTGTACACTCCATTCTAGTATACTAGAATATTTTTGATTAAATTTTAGATTATATTTTTTGGAAATAAATTTTTCATATTTATATAGATTAGAATTTAACTTTTTTTCTTGAGAAGCTTCCCATAGTATTTTGCTCATAATTTAAACCTAAAAAAATTATTATTAAGTTTTTTTTTTTTATGTTAATCTTTATTTTATATAAATATCAAAATGAGAACTTTTCCCATAACGATTCGGTCATGTTTTAGACTATTTTTGTTCTTTACTACTAACAAGATATAGTATGACAAAAATTATAGATACTAAAAGTTGAAATGAAAAAAAATAAAATTACAGCTGTTCTAGGTCCGACCAATACTGGAAAAACATTTTTATCTATTGAGACAATGCTTTCTTTCGACTCTGGAATGATTGGTTTTCCTCTAAGACTATTAGCTAGAGAAGTTTACGACAAAGTTATTCAGAAAATAAATCCTGATAAAGTTGCATTAATAACCGGTGAAGAAAAAATTATACCAATTAATGCTAAATATTACCTTTGCACAGTAGAGTCTATGCCTATTGATAAAAACTTAGAATTTGTTGCTGTTGATGAAATTCAAATGTGTGCTGATCACGAAAGAGGTCACATTTTTACTGATAGATTATTAAACATCCGTGGTGAAAAACTAACAATGTTCATGGGAACGAGTACAATTAAAAACATTATTTTTAAATTAGATGAAGATACTGAATTTATTAATAAAGAAAGATTATCAAAACTTTCTTACGTGGGTCATAAGAAAATTTCTAGAATAGACAGAAAAACTGCAATCATAGCTTTTTCAGCAGAGGAAGTTTATGCAATAGCTGAACTAGTAAGAAGACAAAAAGGAGGAGCTGCAATTGTTATGGGTTCTCTGAGCCCAAAAACTAGAAATGCACAAGTTGAATTATATCAGTCAGGTGATGTTGATTTTTTAGTAGCAACTGATGCCATTGGCATGGGTATCAATATGGATTTAGAAAATGTTTATTTTTCAAATTTAAAAAAGTTTGACGGCAAAAAACTTAGAAGATTAAATTTATCTGAAATTGGTCAAATAGCAGGAAGAGCTGGAAGATATTTAAATGATGGAAGTTTTGGAATAACAGGAGATTGCCTAAAAATTAATGCCGAAGAAGTAGAATTATTAGAAAACCACAAATTTGAGGAAATTAAAACTTTAGTTTGGAGAAACTCTAATCTTAACTTCAATAATGTGTCTAGCTTAATTAAATCACTTGACGAAAAACCCAGTAAAGATTGGCTAAGAAGAGTTCACGAATGTGAAGATGAAAAAGTTTTAAAACACTTTCTAAAAGATTTAAACACATACAAAATATCTGACAACAAACAAGTTTTAAGTTTGCTCTGGGAATGTTGTCAAATTCCTGACTTTGTTAAAAAAACTTATGGCAATCATTTAGAAGTTATAAGTAAGGTTTTTGGTTTCCTTAACAGAAAAGAAGGTAAAGTAACTAATAGTTACATGAAGCAACAGTTATCTATTTTGAATAATTTAGAAGGAAATGTTGATTCTTTATCAAATAGAATAGCAAATGTTAGAACATGGTCTTATGTATCTAATAAAATTAACTGGGTTGAAAACCAAGACTATTGGATTAAAAGAACAAAATTATTAGAGGATAAATTATCAGATAGATTACATGAAGAACTAACCAAAAGCTTTATTGATAGAAGAGCAAACATTTTGGCTAGAAGATTAAAACAAGATATGACTTTTAATACTGAAATAACTGAAAATGAAAATGTTATAATAGACAAACAATTTATTGGCAAATTAAAAGGATTAAAATTAGAGTTAGATTTAAATGTAGGTACACTCGACACAGATATTAAGTCGCTGAAGAAAGCCGCAAGACTAAGCATTGGCCCAGAATTAAATAAACGAATTAAACAAATTATTGATACTGGTTTACTTGAAATAAAAAATGATTTTAAAATTTATTGGGAAAAATTTCCAATTGCCAAACTGTTGCCTGGTAAAGATTATCTGGATCCTGAATTATCACTAATTATTGATGATATAGCAGAAGTTCCAGAACAAAAAAAACTACAAGGGTATTTAGAAAAATGGATAAATGAAAAAATTAGTTTTGTATTAAAAAGTTTAATTGATCTTAGAAGTTTAAAGGAAAGTAACTCTTCCATAAGAGCTTTGGCTTACCAATTATATGAAAATAATGGTGTATTAAAAAGAGAAAAAGTTTCAGATTATTTAAAAAAACTAGGTCAAAATGAAAGAAAAATTTTAAGAAATATGGGTGTAAAATTTGGTAGATATCATGTCTTTCTTTTTAAATTATTAAAACCAGAAGCAGTATCATTAAGAATTTTACTTTGGAAAAATTATCATCAAAAATTTTACAATCTAAAACCTCCAACATTTGGTCTAAATTTTTTAGAAAATAAAGATTTTAAAAATAAAAATTTTATGCTTTTATGTGGATTTGAGAATTTTGATAAATATTTTGTTAGAATAGATATTTTAGAAAGATTATTTGTACAAATTATTAACTCAAATGAAGGTAAAAAGACAGAAATAAAGCTAATACCAGAAATGTTAAATTTACTTGGTTGTAGCAAAGATAATTTTTTAAAACTAATACGAAAAATGAACTATAAAACCTCCGAAAAAAATAATGAATTTTACTTTAAATATGTTCCTGTTAAACAAAAAGTTAAAAAATCTATTAATAATGTCAAAAGATCTGATAATCCTTTCAATGTATTAAAAAATATTAGTTTTAAATAATGTTTAAATTTTTTAAAAATAAAAATTCAAGCGAAAAAACTGTTAATGATGATGAATTATTGTCTAAAACTGCTTCACTACTTATTCATGCAGCAAAAATTGATGAAAAGTATACTGATACAGAAAAAAAAATCATAAAACAAACATTATTAGAATTAGGAACTAATCAATCAAAAATTGATCAATTAATTTTAACTGCCGAAAATAATGAACAAAAATCAAATCAAATACTAGACTTCACAAAAGAAATTAAAAATACTGATGAAAAGTTTAAAATCAAAATTATAGAAAGTTTGTGGGGAATTATCTACTCTAATAAAGATGCAGATATGTATGAAACTAACCTAATGAGAAGATTATCAGGTTTATTATATTTAGATAATAAAGTAGTAGGAGACATAAAAGAAAAAATGAAAAAAAAATTTAGCTAAATGACTTATATTGTAAATGATAAATGTATTAAATGTAAGTTAATGGACTGTGTTGAAGTTTGTCCTGTTGATTGTTTTTATGAAGGAAAAAATATGCTTGTAATTAAACCTGATGAGTGTATAGATTGTGGCGTTTGTGAGCCTGAATGCCCCATAGATGCTATAGTTCCGGATACAGACACAGGAAATGAAAAATGGTTAGAGTTGAACACCAAATATTCAGAAATTTGGCCCAACATAGATAAGAAAAAAGATCCACCAGAGGATAACGAAAAATATAAAGATGAAAAAAATAAATTTGAAAAATATTTTAAAGAAAACCTTTAAAACTAAATCAAAAAAAACTAAAACTATTAAAGTTAAGAAAAAAACTTCAAAAAAAATAAATAAAAAATTAAGTATTAAAAAATCTAGGAATAAAAAAGTAGTTAAAATAAAAAAAAATTTTAGCGTAAAAAAAGAAGAAAAAAGTAATAATTTAAGAATTCCAAGAAATAATGATCAAAAGCCAGAAATAAAAAAAATTAAAAAACAAGCTACTGAAAAAAAAGAATATAAGATAAAAGATTATGTAGTTTACCCAAAACATGGGGTTGGCCAAATTTTATCGGTCAATAATAAGACTGTCGGTGGTATAGATGTACAATGTTATGATATTAAATTTGAAAAAGATAAAGCTGTAGGTTTGCTGCCAGTTAACAAGCAATCTCACCTTAGACCACTTGCAACCATAAATCAGGTTAACAAATCAATGTCAATTTTAAAAACTAAACCAAAAATTAGAAGATCTATGTGGAGCAGAAGAGCACAAGAATATGAACAAAAAATTACGTCAGGAAAAATTTATGAACTGGCTGAAGTTGTAAGAGATTTAAATAAAGGTGATGGTTTGCTGGTAGACCAATCTTACAGTGAAAGACAACTTTTTGAAAAAGCTTATGATAGAATATTGTCCGAATTTCAGATAGTAATGAAATTATCGTTAGAGGATACTCAAAAAAAACTTAATAAAATTCTCAAAAGAAATTTAGAATCTGAAATAGTAAAAGTTGAAGATAAAACAATTCCAACTACAGAAGTTGTAGAATAAAAAAAACGCCCCCCATAATTTTTGTCATGGGAAGCGTTTTTTAAAAAAGAAATTTATTATCTTCTTCTTCTTCTTTTTTTAGCTTTTTTAGCTTTTTTCTTAGCTTTTTTTCTACGTTTAGCCATCTTTAGCTCCCTGTTTTAGTTTCGAATCAAAATGATTCGTTAATAGTTAATTATTATTTTTTTTAATAAGTTGTGTCAAATCTTTAATTTTTTGTTTTTTTTAAATTAATTTTTATTTTTTATAAAAATTTGTTTTTTAGTTAAAAATGCTTTGTTTTACTTGTTTAATTGAAGGTTAAAAGTTTTTTTATAATTTATTATTTAATAAAGATTTTCTAATTCTTTTTTATATTTTTCAGTTACTTTTTTTCTTTTTACTTTCATTGTGGGTGTTAACAAACCATTTTCTATTGAAAAATTTTCATCTATTAATTGAATTTTTTTTATTTTTTCTACTAAAGTTAATTTTTTATTTATTTTTTCTATTACAGAATTTATTTTTTCTTTTTCTTTTAAAAATTCTTTATTAGGAACAAGTAAAGCAACTAAATAGTTTTTTTTATCTCCATAAACCATACATTGATCAATTTCTAGTGCATTAGTGATCATGTTTTCAATCTTTGCAGGAGAAATATTATCTCCTCCAGCGCTAACAATAATATCTTTTTTTCTGTCAGTAATTTTTAGATAGCCATCCTCAGGATCTATTTCACCAATATCTCCTGTATGTAACCATCCATCTTTAATAACCTTAGCTGTTTCCTCTTTTTTATTCCAATAGCCAAGCATTACATTTTCTCCTTTAACTAATATTTCTCCATCTTCAGCAATTTTAACTTTGTTTCCTTTAAAAGGAGGACCTACTGTTTCAACCTTTATTCTGTGAATAGGATTGCAACTAACCACGGGAGAGGTTTCAGTCAAACCATATCCTTGAAGCGTAGGTAGCCCAATAGAATTTAGAAATTCTCCTATTTCTTTATCTAGAGCGCCACCTCCAGAAACAAAAGCTTTTAAATTTCCACCAAATTGCTTTTTGATCTTTTTTCTAACTAATAAATTTGTAATTGAATTTAACAATTTTTCATAAATGGTCATTTTTTCATGAAGTAATTTTTTTTTTCCTAATCGAATTGTTGCTTCAATTAACTTGGCTTTAAAACCTGTTTGCTTTTTCATATTAATGTTAATTTTATTGTAAAGATTTTGATAGAATCTTGGAACTGCTGTCATAATTGTTGGTTTTGCTTCAGATATATTGTCTAAAAGCTTTTCTATTTTTTCTGCATAAAAAACTTTTGCTCCTACTGCTATTTGGGCAAACTGTACAGTATGTTCATACGAATGCGATAGAGGAAGCCAAGTTAAAAAAATAGGTCTAGTGTCAATTAATGGTTTCATAATTTCACACGCACCTACTAGATTGTTTAGTATGCCTCCATGACTTAAAATTACTCCTTTTGGATTTCCGCCTGTTCCTGAAGTATAAATTATACAAGCAGGTGATGTTCTTTTTAAATTTATATTTTTTATTTTATCTTTTTCAGATAAGTCATTTTTTATTATAGAACTAAAATCTAAATACTTGTTTTTGTCATCTTCATTTAAATCATTATGTGTTTTTTCTATTTTTTCAAAAGTAATTACTTTTTTTATAAAATCTTTTTCATTAATAGTTTTTTTTAATTTATTAAACATTTCATTATTAGAAACAATAACAACAGAAGGTTCACTATCTTCAATTAAATATTTATAATCATCTTCTGTATAAGTTGTATATGCTGGTACAGTAATCGCGTTAGCCAACATAATAGCTAGATCAGAAATAAACCATTCAGGTCGGTTTTCTGATACCAAAAGACATCTATCTCCTTCTTTAACTGTTTCTTTTAATATTTTTGAAAGTTTAAATATATTTAAAGTTGTTTCTTCCCAAGTATAAATCTTTTTATTATTAGGGTTTAGCCATTCTAAAAAAATACTTTTAGGATTTTGTCTCTCAGATTGATAAAAAAATAACTCAATTAAACTATTAAAATTGCCTAAATTCATAAAAATTTTGGTGGGCAAAGAGAGACTCGAACTCTCACAGTATTGCTACCATTGGATTTTGAGTCCAACGCGTCTACCAGTTCCGCCATTCGCCCTATCGCTATTAAGTTTAAGTTAATGTTCACGCTAATATTTTATGGTGTTAAACAAAAGACTCAACAAATATTTTCTTTAGCTATACATTCCTACTGCGTCATGAAATTTTCTTAGCTTTTTTAAAGCAATTGCATAAGCCGCTGTTCTAAAATTTAATTTTTTATTTTTATTTTTTTCCCTTAATATTTCTTGAAAAGCTTCTCTCATCGTATCTTCAAGTCCTGAATAAGCTAAATCTTTTTCAGTTGCACCGGATGTAATTTTTTTATAAAGCAAAGGTGATATTGATTTACTTGTTGATTTAGAAATGGCAGCTATTACATCTCTCATTTTTTGCTCATCAAAACGACGCTGAAGTCTTCCAAAACGAATATGGGATATATTTTTTACCCATTCATAATATGAAACTACTACACCTCCAGCATTAACAAAAATGTCAGGCAATATATGTACGCCACGTTTGTTTAGTATTTGATCAGCTCGATATGTAATAGGTCCGTTAGCAGCTTCAATAATTAATTTTGCTTTAATTTTATTTACATTATTTAGAGTAATTACCGATTCGGTTGCTGCTGGAATTAATATATCACAATTAAGTAATAAAACTTCCGAAGCTTTTTTAATAAACCTAGCACCTTTAAATTGAGCAATTTTTTTGTTTTTAAGATAGTGTTTTGAAAGTTTATTTATATCAATGCCATGATGATTGATTAAGTAACCACTAGCATCTCCTATTGCAATAATTTTGCCTTGATCTCGATTATATAAATCAAGAGATAAACTTTTACCTACCTTACCAAAGCCTTGGATAACAATTGAATTATCTTTAAGTTTTTCTTTTAATTTTGTTTTTTTTAAGAGTTTAGAATGTCTAAAGTATTCCCGTATAGTTTCTTCTACACCTCGACCTGTTGCATTGTCTCTTCCTCTAATACCACCATGTTCAACTGGCTTACCAGTAACACAGGCTGTATAATTTATATCCTCAGGAAATAAATTTCTATAAGCATCCATAATCCAAACCATTTCTTTTTCTGATGTTCCTATATCTGGAGCAGGAACATTTAATGCTGGATTTAAAAAACCTTTTTTTGCAAGTTTTGTTGCATAATTTTTTGTAATTGCACGTAGTTCTTTTTCAGAATAATTATTTGGGTTAATTTTAAGAGATCCTTTCGAACCTCCATAAGGAACATTTACAATAGCACATTTATACGTCATCAATGCCGCTAAAGCTTCTGTATCATCTTGATTTACATTGGATGAAAATCTTATTCCTCCTTTTGAAGGTAAACGATGTTCGCTATGAACTGCACGCCAACCTATGAAATTACGAATTGTATTTTTTATTTTAACGCCAACTGTAACTTGCATTACTGAATGACCACACTTAATGTATTCAATTACATCTTTTGGAAAATGAATTAGTTTGCTAGTTTGCGTAACAAAAGAATCAACGTTTTCTTTAAAAGTTGGTTTTTTTATTTGATCTTTAGTCATACATAATACTTTAATTAATATTTTATAAATAAATAGTATAAGAAGATAATTTATAATAAAACCACTAAATGCTTAAAGACATATATCACAAAGTTTTGAAACTAGCAGGACATAAAAGTTCGAAGTTTTATTTAGCTATTCTTTCATTTGCTGAAAGCTCTTTTTTTCCAATACCGCCGGATATTATGATTGTTCCGATGGTTATAGCAAAAAAAAATGATTATTTAAAAATATTCTTAATAGCAACATTTTCTTCTGCTGTAGGAGGATTATTGGGATATTTTATTGGTTTCGTTTTTTTAGACTTGGCTATGAATGTAATTGAATTTTATGGATATGAAGAAAAAGTGATAAATCTAAAAAATAACTTATCGAGTGGTAATAACTTTATTTATTTTTTAGGAACTCTATTTCTTGCAGGTTTTACACCTCTACCTTTTAAAGTATTTACTATAACCAGTGGTATGATCGGTTTTAATATTTTTATATTCTTTGCAGTTTGTTTAGTATCTAGAGCTTTAAGGTTTTTTGTAGTTTCTTACTTGTCATTCAAATTCGGTGATACTTTTAGTGAATTTATGGAAAAAGATGCTGCAAAATGGTTTTCAATAGTTGGACTAGTAATTGTTGCTATTGCAATAACTATATATTTTACTATCAAATAGAATGTCTGAAATAAAAAATAAAAATATATTAAATATTATTTTCTTATTTAGCGTTTTTGCACTACTTGCTGCATATTTTATTGAATATATTTTAGAACATCAGCCATGCAATTTATGTCTAATAGAAAGAATTCCTTATATTTTAACAATAATAATAATTTCTTTAATCTACATATTTAAAAAAAATGAAAAAATTTATATAATTTTACTTAGTTTAATATTTATTTCTGCAACGTTAATTTCTTTTTATCATTTTGGTATTGAACAAGGCTTTATTGAAGAATCTTTGATTTGTGATTTAAACAATGAAAATAAAAACCTTACAAAAGAAGAGCTTTTAAAAGAATTAAAAGAGAAAACTATAAGTTGTAAAGATGTTACTTTTAGAATTTTAGGACTTTCACTTGCTACAATAAATACCATTATTTCTCTGTTATTTAGCATTATAACTTTAAAAATTTTTTTAAATTATGAAAAAAACAAGTAAAAATAAAATTGAAGAGTTTATTCGAGTGGACCACGCCGGAGAACGTGGAGCTATTAAAATATATGAAGGTCAATTATTGGCATTAAATACCTTTGTAAAAGATGAAAATTTAAAAAAAACTATTGAAAAAATGAAAAAACATGAAAAAGAGCATTTGGATTTTTTTAGTAAAGAAATAAAAAAAAGAAAAATAAAACCAACAAAATTACTGCCCTTATGGGATGTACTAAGCGTTGGACTTGGATTTAGTTCAGCAATAATGGGAAAAAAGGCTGCAATGTTATGTACTGCTTCTGTTGAGGAAGTAATAGATAAACATTATCAAAATCAAATAAATCAATTAGATTCTAATGAAAAATTTTTAAAAGAAAAAATAAAAAAATTTAGAGACGATGAATTATATCATAAAAATATTGCATACGAAAATGGTGCAAGTAAAGAAGGACTTTATTTAATTTTAGATAAAATTATTAAAACAGGTTCTAAAGTTGCTATAAGTATATCGGAAAAAATTTAATTAAGGTTCAAGTTCAACATCCCAATACAAATAATCTATCCAACTTTTGTGTAAAAAGTTTGGCGGAAAATTTTTACCATTTCTGTGTAAATCCTCAGTTGATGGTTGGTAAGGTATTTGTTGTAATGACATCTCAGAATTATCATAAAGTCGTCCTCCCTTTTGAACATTGCAACTTGAACAAGCTGTAACTACATTGTTCCAATCTGTTTTTCCTCCTTTAGATCTAGGTAGTAAGTGATCGAAAGTAAGCTCATTGTTACTTCCACAGTATTGACACATAAATTTATCTCTTAAAAATACATTAAATCTTGTAAAATTTGGATTTGATTTTGGTTTAATGTAGCTCTTTAATGCAATAACACTTGGAAGTTTCATACTAAATGAAGGACTTTTTATTATACGATCATAATTGTTAACGATTGTAACTCTATCTAAATATGCAGATTTAATTGAATCTTGCCAATTCCAAAGTGATAATGGATAATAACTTAAAGGTCTATAGTCAGCATTCAATACTAAAGCTGGACATTTTTCTAAAGATATATTTTGATCAACAAAAGTCATTTTAATATAAAGAGTAGCCCAAATAAAATAATTAATCAATAATTACAAAAAATTTTTTTGTTAAATATCTATTAAATAGAAAAGTTTTTTTTTAGATAACTTAATGCAATACTTGATGCTTTGATAGGAATATGGTGATCACAGTCGCTAATCATATTAGTTTCAACTTCAATTTTATTTCTTAATAAAAAATCTTTAGCATCTAATAAATTACTTGATGGAACGACTACATCCTTGTCACCATGCAATAAAAGCATTTTTGTAGTTGAAGAAATTCTTTTAACAAGATTGTCTTTATCAATTATTTTACCTGAAAATCCAACTACACAATTAAAATTTTCATCACTTGTTAAGCCAATATTAATTGACATCATGCAACCTTGACTAAATCCGGATAAACAAATTTGTGAATTATTTAATTTGTATAGCTCTTTTGCTTCATTAATATATTTTTTAATTATTTGTTCTGCTTTTAGTGATTGTTCAATAATATATTCTGGATCATCTTTGCTTAAATCAAACCATTGAAATCCACTTTGATTTATTGAGCATTTTTCATGACCGTTAGGGCATAAAAAAACAGTATTAGGTAAAAATCTTTTCCAATTGAAAGTGAGCATGCTAATATCTTTTCCATCTCCCCCATAACCATGAAGCAATATTACTGCATTATTAATTTTATTATTTTGATCTGGTTTTATTATTGTTGTGTTTAAACTAAAAGCCATTAATTTTTAATTATATTTTTTTATTTAATTAGTATAATTAATTACCATGGCCAAAAATAAAAACAATCAAGCAATTTGGAATAAAAGAATAAAGAAAAATTCCTCTTTATTATTTCAGGAAATTGGAAGTTCAATTAATGTAGATAAAAGACTTTTTAAAGAAGATATTAAAGGTTCTTTAGTGCATGTAGAAATGCTATCTAAACAAAAAATAATTTCGTTAAAAACAAAAAATAAAATCATTAAGGGTCTTAAAAAAATCGAAAAAGAAATATTTCAAAAAAAATTCATCTTTAGTAAAAAATATGAAGATATTCACATGAATATTGAAAAAAGACTTTTTAAACTAATTGGTGATGATGCTGGATTTATTCACACTGCAAGATCCAGAAATGATCAAGTCATAACAGATTTTAAACTTTGGATTAAATCTGCAAACAGTCAACTGGATAAAAAATTAACTAAATTAATTAAAACTATTTTAAAAATTGCAAATAATAACATTCAAACAATAATGCCTGGTTTTACACATTTAAAAAATGCACAACCTGTTTCGTTGGCACATTATCTATTAGCTTATGTAGAAATGTTTGAAAGAGATAAAAAAAGACTTTTAAATAATTTAGAAAACTTAAATGAAAATCCTTTAGGAGCTGCAGCTCTTAGTGGAACTTCATTCAATATCGATAGACTTTTTACAACAAAAAAACTTGGATTTACAAAACCTACAAATAATTCTATTGATACTGTAGCAGATAGAGATTTTGTATTAGATTTTTTATACACTGTTTCTGTTTGCTCTTTACATATTTCAAGAATTGCTGAAGAATTAATAATTTGGAATTCGGATGGTTTTGATTTGATTTTCTTGTCAGACAAAGTTGTTACTGGCTCATCAATTATGCCTCAAAAAAAAAATCCTGACCCATTAGAATATTTAAGAGGTAAAGCTGGTGGAACATTTGGAAATTTATTTTCAATGCTAACGATCTTGAAAGGTTTACCATTATCCTATTTTAAAGATCTTCAGGATGATAAAGAAATAGTTTTTAAATCTTTTGACACGCTAGATAGCTGTCTTTCTATACTTAATGAAGTGCTAAATAATTTTAAACCAAATAAATTAAAAATGCTAAAACTAGCAAACAAAGGATTTGTTACAGCTACTGATTTAGCAGATTACCTGGTAAAAAATCATGGCCAATCTTTTAGAAAAGCATATCAAACAACAGCAATAATTGTTAATTATGCGGAAAAAAGTAAAATTAAATTAAATGAATTAAGTTTAAAAGAGCTACAAAAAATTGAACCTAACTTAAAAAGTAATGTATTAAATATTTTTGACTTAAAAAACTCAATTAATTCAAAAAAATCATTTGGCGGAACGTCATTTAATAATATAAAAAAAATGATAAAAAAATATAAAAAAATTTATAAATGATTAAAAAAACCATATTAATAATATTTTTATCAGTTCTTGTAATATCTTGTGGAAAAAAAGATGACCCTGAATATAAAGCTTTTAAAAATATAAATTCTTTAATTCAAGTAGTTTAATGCAGTATAAAAAAAAAAACTTTTATGTTGAAAATATTTCAACTGAAAAGCTAGCTAGAAAATTTAATACTCCACTATATTGCTATTCTTATTTAAAATTAAAAAATAATATTATTAATTTTAAAAATCATTTTAAAAAAATTAATCCTTTAATTTGCTTTTCGGTTAAATCTAATTCAAATATAAAAATATTAAGAGAAATCAAAAACTTAGATTGTGGGGCAGATGTAGTTTCTATGGGTGAGATGATGAAGGTACTAAAAGCTGGAATTAATACTAAAAAAATTGTCTTTTCAGGGGTTGGCAAAACATATTCAGAATTAGAATATGCGATAAATAAAAATATTTTATTGATTAATGTGGAGTCTAGAAGTGAACTTTTAGTTGTTGAAAAAATAGGAAAACTCAAAAAAAAAAAAATAGACATAGGAATAAGATTAAATCCAAATATAAATGCAAAAACATTGCAGCAAATTTCAACAGGAAAAAAGGAAAATAAATTTGGTGTAACTGAAAAAGAATTTCTCAAACTAGTAAAACATGCAAAATTATCCAAATCTCTTAAACTTAAGTGTTTAAGTGTTCATATAGGTAGTCAAATATTTAGTCATAAACCTTATGAAAAAATGTTGAAGGTAATTGATAAATTAATAAAACAAACAAATCATAAATTTGAATTTGTTGATCTAGGAGGTGGAATGGGTATTTCCTATGAAAAAAATAATAAAAAACTTAATTTAAAAATTTATAACTCTTTAATAAATAAATTTTTAAAAAAAAATAGTTGTAAAATTATATTTGAACCAGGCAGATCAATTATAGCTGATACGGGAATTTTAATTTCAAAAATTATTTATATAAAAAAAAATAAAAATAAAAATTTTGTAATATTAGATGCTGCTATGAACGATTTAATGAGACCAGCTTTATATGGAGCAAAACATCAGATTATTCCATCAAAAAAAAATAAAAAAATAACAAATAAAATATTTGAATTTGTTGGTCCAATATGTGAAAGCACTGATAAATTTTTAACTACAAAAAAATTTCAAAATATCAGGGAAGGTGAATTGATTATAATTTGTGATGTAGGCGCCTACGGTATGTCTTTGAGTTCAAATTATAATTTAAGAACGTTGCCAGCAGAAATACTTGTTAAAAACTCTAAAATACAAGTTATAAAAAGTAGACAGAAGCTTAGTGATATAATTTAGCTTTCGGTTCAAATGATTAGAAATTTATTATTTAAAATTTTTTTTTTCCTAGGAATAATTATTATTTTAGTTTTATTTCTGCCCTGTTTGTTTTTACCTCAGTCATTTACATTAATCGGCGGAAAAATTATGGGCTATTGGGCAAAATTCTGTTTAAGGATTTTTTTATCAGTAAAAATTAAAATCATAGGGAAAAAAAATATAATAACTGATGAAAAATTTTTTATAGCTTGTTCTCATCAATCCATGTTTGAAACCTTTTTTTTACAAACAATATTTGATTCACCAATTTTTATATTAAAAAAAGAACTTATAAAAATTCCCATTTTTGGACTTTACTTAAAAAAAATTGGTTCAATATCAATTAATAGAAACAAAACTACAAAAGAAAATTTGGGATTTTTTGATGAAATTTTAAAAACTGTTAATAATTCAAAAAGATCATTACTAATATTTCCTCAAGGAACAAGAGTATTGCCAGAAGATAGACCAAAATTTAAAAAAGGCACTGGTAGAATTTATGAAACACTTAAAATTAAATGCCAACCCGTTGCACTTAATTCAGGTTATGTATGGCCAAAAAATAAGCCATTGTCTTGTAATAAAACTATAACTGTCTCAATTTTAAAACAAATCAGCCCTGGTTTAAATAAAGAAGATTTTTTAAATATATTAGAAAATAATATTTATTCTGAATTAGATAAAATGAATTAACCTTTCATAGGCATTACAACAAATATACTATCGAAGTCAGCAGGATCTTTTATTAATGCCGGTGAGCCTGTATCATTGAGAAACATTTCTATTTTGTCTCCATCAAGCTGAGACGCGGCATCTATTAAATATCTTGAATTAAAACTTATATCTAATTCATGGTCAAATTTTACATTCAAGCTCTCTTTTCCATCTCCACTGTTGGCATTATTTACAGATAAATTTAATTTATCTTTTTTTAAACTAAATTTTACCCCATCTTTTTTATCAAGCGAAACTGAAGCGACTCTGTCTACTGAATTTAAAAATAACTTAAGATCAATTTCTAATTTTTTATTATTATTTTTTGGAATAACTTGAACATAGTTTGGAAATTTTCCGTCAATTAACTTTGAAATTAAAACACTACTACTTAATTCAAATTTTATTTTAGATTTAATATTTGAAATTTTTACATCTCCGTCAAAATCTTCCAATAAAGAACATAATTGAAAAATTGTTTTTTTAGGCAAAATCACAGGTTCAAAGTTAATTTTTTCATTTAACTTTACTTTGGATATAGACATTCTGTGACTATCAGTTGCTACTGCTGTAAGAAAATTTTTATCTTCAATTTGAGTTTGATGAAAAAAAATCCCACTTAAGTAATGTCTTGTTTCATCATTTGATACAGAAAATTTACATTTATTTAATAATTTTAGCAAAATTTTTGATTTAATAGAAAATTGATTTTGGTTAAAATTTTCATCTGTAATAGGAAATTCGGAAGCGCTAATACAATTTAAATGAAAAACAGATTTGTCTGATTCTAGTTGGAGTTTATTTTCACCACTAAAAGAAAAATTAATTTTTTTTCCAGATGAAAATTTTCTTATAATATCATACAAAATTGAAGATGTTGTTGTGGTTTTGCCCTCTTCCTGAATTTCTATATGTTTTATCTCTTGGATAAATATTAAATCAAGGTCTGTTGCAATGATTGTTAATTTTGAATCATTAGCGTTTATCAATATATTTGAAAGGATAGGTAGTGTGCTTCTTTTTTCTATTACACCTTGACAATAATTTAACAATTTTTGTAGATCTTCCTGATTTACACTAAATTTCATTTTCTTTATTATATAATATTTGATTTTTTAAATTTTCAATATTGTTACTTAATTCATTGTCAACTTTTTTTAATTTTTCTATAGTTTTTACAGAATGAATGATTGTCGTATGATCTCTTCCTGAAAATTCCCTACCAATTTCTGGCAACGATTTTGATGTAAGAATTTTTGTTAAATAAATAGCTGTTTGTCTCGGTCTCACAAGGTATCTAGATCTTCGTGAAGAAAGCATCTCATTTTTACTAATCTTAAAAAACTTGCACACAATAGATTGAATTAAATCAATGGTCACTTTATTTTCGGACAAGTTTAATAAGTCTCTCAAAATTATTTTAACTTCAGATAAATTTGGTACTTTATTATAAATTCTTGAGTAAGAAACAATTCTATTTAGCGCCCCTGTTAACTCCCGTATATTTGTAGTAATTTCTGAACTAATAAACTTTTGTATTTCATCGGGTATTTTAATTTGGTCCGAATAAAAGATTCTTAGTTCTTCGGACTTTGTTTTAACAATTTTATACCTAAGGTCATATTCTGCTTTTTGAATATCAACTACTAATCCACCGGAAAATCTTGATTTTATTCTTTCTTGAATCCTCAATAATTTATTTGGAGGTCTATCTGCTGAAATTATGATTTGAGACCCTTTATCTAATAATGCATTAAATGTGTGAAAGAATTCTTCTTGCATTGCTTCTTTACCATTCATAAATTGAATATCATCTATAAGTAAAACATCAGTATTTCTAAAGTATTCCTTGAATTTAACCATTTCGTTTAATTTAATTGATCTTACAAATTGATACATGAAGCGTTCAGCTGAAATAAACATTACTTTGCTTCTTTCTTTTAAATTTAAACCAATTGCATTTAATAAATGTGTTTTACCCATACCCACTCCACTATAAATATATAGCGGATTATAATGAGAAATATCTTGTGATACTTTTTTTGAAGCTTCAAAAGCAAGCTTATTGCTAAACCCTAATATAAAATTATCAAATTTTTTGTTGGGATCAATTCTGTTATATTGTAAGTAAGAATCTTTTATAAAAGATACATTGGCTTTAGTTTCAGAAGATTGACCATAATCATTTTGCTCTTGATGAATTTTGTGATCTTTTATTTCATGAATAGTAAACTCTATTCTATTAATGTTTTTTTTATAGGATTTAATTATTTGTAAAATTTGGTCAAGATATCTTGAGGTAATCCAATCTCTTAGAAATCTGGTAGATACAGAAATT
>CACLNK010000009.1 GCA_902608305.1 uncultured Pelagibacteraceae bacterium
ACCAGGACCGTTACTTGTTTTTATGGGTGCAGTTTGTTTAAGTTTTGGCGGTTTAATTGTAAAATCATTTGAAGGAGCCAATTTATGGCAAATTCTTTTTTGGCGGCAAACTTTTTTTGCTATTATTGTGGCTCTCTATTTAGTTATTACCTACAAAAAAAATTTTTTTAAGTCATTTTATAACTCTGGTCTTTCAGGTTTTATAGGAGGTATATTTTTAGGAATTGGTTTTGCAGCTTATGTATTTTCTATGTATACAACTACTGTTGCAAATACGAATTTTATAATCACTACAGAGACAATTTTTTTAGCAGTATTTGGATATTTTTTTCTGAAAGAAAAAATTAACTTAATAACTTTTATTTCAATTGTTTTAGGGATGTCAGGAGTTTTGTTAATTCTTGGAAACTCCCTATCTATTCAATCTAGCGAACAATTTATTGGAAATATTGTGGCATTTATAATGCCAATTTCTTTTGCAATATTAGTTATTATAATAAGAAAATACCCAAGTGTTGATATGGTTCCGGCTCAATTTATAGCTGGTGTTTTTGCTGCAATTATTGGTTACTTTATTGCTGGGAAATTATCAATTTCTTTGCATGATCTTTTTTTAGCTTCTCTAGCAGGTTTTTTCCAAATTGGATTTGGATTTATTTTTATTACTATTGGATCACAAACCACACCTTCCGCTGTAGTTGGCGTTTTAATGTTAACCGAAGCAGTTTTTGGACCTTTATGGGCTTGGTTATTTATAAATGAAGTACCACCAATAAGCGTGCTTATTGGAGGTGGTATTATTATTTTTTCAATTTTATTTCATTCATTTTTTAGTAAAAAAAATTAATATGAAAATTGCTGTAATTGGCTCAGGTATATCAGGGCTAAGTGCCGCTTATTATTTGTCAAAAAAAAATTCAGTAGACTTATTTGAAAGTGAAAACCATTTTGGAGGTCATTCACATACAATAAATATTTCTTATCAAGAAAAAAAGCAAATTGCAGTGGATATAGGATTTATTGTTTTTAATGAAAAAACTTATCCAAATTTAATTAAATTTTTTGAAGAAAATAAAATTCAAGTAGAAAAAAGCAATATGTCATTTTCTGTTACAGTAAAAGATACAAATATTGAATATTGTGGCAAAGGTATTAGTGGAGTTTTTTCAAATAGAAAAAATATTTTAAATCCAAAATTTATAAAAATGTTCTTTGAAATTATTAATTTTTATAAAAAATGTGCGAGCATCAACATTCTTCAGTTAAGCAGAGAAACATTAGGTGATTTTCTTAAAAAAGAAAATCTTTCAGATTATTTTATAAATTATCATATTATTCCTATGGTTGCTGCAATTTGGTCTATGCACCCATACGAAACAAAGCAAATGCCATTAAATTTTTTTATTAATTTCTTTAAGAACCATGGTTTGTTTAAATTAAAAAATAGACCACAATGGTTTACAGTATCTAATAGAAGCAAAGCTTACGTTGATAAAGTTATTAGTCAAATAAGTGGTGAATATTATAAAAACTATCCGATTAATAAAATAAGCAGAAACAAAGATAATCTTAAAGTTTACTACGGGTCAAAAAATGAATTTTTTAACTATGATAAAGTGGTTATAGCAACACATGCAAATGATGCTTTATCTCTAATAGAAAATCCAACAAAAGAAGAAAAAAAAATTTTAAGCAACTTTAAATATAAAAAAAATTTAGCTGTTATTCATTCAGACAATAGCTTTATGCCAAAAAATAAAAAGGCATGGTCTTCATGGAATGCTTCAATTTTAAATAACGACATTGGAAAAAATTCAATTACTTATTGGTTAAATTTATTACAAAATTTGAATATTGAAAAAAATATTTTTTTAACATTAAACCCCTATCATGAAATCCCTGAGAATCAGATTTACAAAAAAGTTTATTTTACACATCCTAAATATGATTATGAAACTTTGAAATCACAGAAAGAACTTTATACATTGCAGAATAAACAAAATATATTATTTTGTGGAAGTTATTTTGGTTATGGTTTTCATGAAGACGGAATAAAATCATCTATTAATATGTTAAAATATATAAATGATTAAATCTTCCTGCATTTATAACGGTCACGTAGTACATAAAAGATTTAAACCAAAAAAACATTTTTTTAAATATAAAGTTTTTTCGTTATTGATCGACTTATCTGAAATACAACAACTAGAAAAAGAACTTACTTTATTTTCCTACAATAAATTTAATATATTAAGTTTTTATGACGTAGATCATGGATCTAGAGATGGTTCTTCGCTAATTAATTGGGTTAAAGAAAATATGATTAAAAACAATATTAGCATTGAAGGAATTTCCGTTAAACTTTTATGCTACCCTAGAATATGGGGGTATGTTTTTAACCCCCTAAGTGTTTTTTTTATTTATGACAAGAATTCTAATTTAATTTCAATACTATACGAAGTAAAAAATACTTTTGATGAACAACATACTTATATATTTAAGTTACAAAAAACGGATAAATTAATTCAACACAAATGTAAAAAAAAATTTCACGTGTCTCCATTTATTGAAATGGATTGTACTTATTTTTTCAAAATAACCGAACCAGGAGAAAAAATTTCAGTTTATATAGATCAATACGACAATGAGGATAAATTGTTAGTTGCATTACAAGAAGGCGTTAAACTTAATTTAAACAATAAAAACTTACTAAAAAGTTACTTTTTCCATCCTTTAATGTCTTTTAAAATAATTTTTGCGATACATTTTGAAGCATTTAGACTTTGGGCCAAAGGAATTAAATTCATCAAAAAAAAATTTAAAATTAGAAACAATATATCTATAGAAAATTAATGATTTTTAATAAAATATCCAACAATTTTGTTTTTAAGACTTTAATGCATATAAAGCATGGCCATCTTAAATTAACTAATTTTAATAATGATGTATTTTATTTTGGTGATGAAAAAGAAAATCTTAAAGCAGAAATTAAAATTAACCATCCTGGTTTTTTTTTAAATGTGATTAAGAATGGAAGCATTGGTCTAGCAGAGAGTTATATGAAAGGAGAATTTGAAACAAATAATTTATCTAATTTAATTGAGTTAATTGCACGAAATATAGATATTGTCTATAAATTTTCAGGAATATTAGATTTGTCAGCAATTAATTATTTAAAAAATAAGTTAATTAAAAATACAAAAAAACGAAGTAAAGAAAATATTGCTAAACATTATGATTTAGGAAATGAATTTTTTTCATTATGGCTTGATAAAACTCTTACTTATTCCAGTGCTATATTTGATAAAGAAGGTCAAAAACTTGAAGAAGCACAACAAAATAAATATGAGAAATTAACTAATCTTTTATCTCCAAAAAATGGAAGTAAATTATTAGAAATAGGTTGTGGCTGGGGAGGTTTTGCAGAATATTTGGGTAAAAAATATGATGTAAAATTAGATTGTATTACTATTTCAAAAAAACAATACGAATTTGCTAAAGAAAGAATTTATAAATCCGGCTTAAATCACAAAGTTAATATAGAAATGATTGACTATAGAGATGTAAAAAAAAAATATGATTCAATAGCATCAATAGAAATGATAGAAGCTGTAGGAAAAGATTATCTTCATAACTATTTTCAAAGCATTAAAAAAAATTTAGTTGTAAATGGTAAGGCTGGTATTCAGGCAATCACAATTGACGATAAATATTTTGATAGATACAAAACAAAACAGGATTTTATTCAAAAATATATATTTCCAGGAGGTTTTCTTCCTTCCAAAATAACACTTTATAATTATGCAAATAAAAATGGATTAGAAATTAGTTCATATAATTCTTATGGTTTACATTATTCGAATACTTTAATTCTTTGGCGAGATGAATTTTTAAAAAAATGGGATTTAATTTCAAAACAAGGATTTAATTTAACTTTTAAAAGAATGTGGGATTTTTACCTTTCTTATTGTGAAGCGGGATTTAAATCTAAAAATATAGATTTAATTCAATTCTCATTACAAAATAGATAATTAATAAGATTTCATGAAAAAAAATATTTTTTTTATTTCTATTATATTGATAATTTCGCTTCTATTCCTTAAAAGCTATTTAGATACAAATACTATGAAACCAGAAGATTTTAAGGGTACAAATCCTACAATAAAAATAGAAAAATACTTTGAGGGTCATGTGAAAGCTTGGGGATTACTTCAGGATAGAAAAGGTAAAGTTACACGACAATTTAAAGCTAAGATGTTTGGAAGTTTTGAAAATAATATTCTTACTCTAGAAGAAGAATTTTTTTGGACTGATGGAGAGAAACAAAAAAGAGTTTGGAATATAGAAAAAATTGATGAACACAATTATATAGGAACAGCTGCAGATGTTGTAGGAAAAGCAAAAGGTTTTTCTTATGGATCTGCATTTAAATTTGAATATGATTTGATGGTTCCAATTAAGGGAAAAAATATCAAAATTTCATTTGACGACTGGATTTTTAAACAAGACGAAGAAGTTGCAATTAATCGTGCAACGCTTACAAAATTTGGGTTTAAAGTTGGAGAGTTAACTGTATTTTTTAAAAAAAATTAATAATCAATTTTCTTCATTCCTTTTTCAAGAAACCTGAAATAAATACTGCTTGGAAGTATTCTTAAAAATTTCATCATATAGGTAAATACTTTAGGAAAGTGAATTTCAAAGCCATTTTTTTTAGTTAAACCAATGTATATTTGTTCAGCTGCAAATTCTGGCGATCTTATCATTGGCATTGGAAAATCATTTTGATCAGTCATTGGTGTTTTAATAAAACCTGGGCTTATCAAAGACACTCTCACATTCTTTCTTTTCATTTCAAAGTGCAAACTTTCTGCAAAACTAGTAAGAGCAGATTTTGAAGCACAGTATGCACCAGCCGCTGGTAATCCGCGGTATCCAGCTACTGAAGAAATAATAGATATTTGACCACTTTTTTTTTCTCTATAATAATCATAGATTGAATTTATTGAATTCATTGTTCCAAAAAAATTAACTTCCATAATTTTTTTAATTTTTTCTAAATTAAATTTTTTTTCTGATTTGGGATCATGAATTCCTGTTCCAAATACACAAATTTCAATATTCTCAAATTTTTCAATAATATCTTTAAATACAGACTTGCATTTATCGCTATCAGTAACATCCAAAGGAAATGGCTGTATATTTGGATATTTATCATTTAACTCTTTTAATAAATTTTCTCTTCTTGCAGAAGCTGCAACTTTCCATCCTTCATTTGCGAATTTTATTGCTAATGCTTTTCCAATTCCACTACTTGCACCTGTTATCCATATCTTTCTCATAAAAACATTTTATATACTTTTAACAAAAATGTAACGACTAAGATGCGACAAGATGTGTGTAGAATAAATAATTAAAAATTTATACGCAAAGCATAAAAACATTATGCAAAAATATCTTATATTTGGTGCAACAGGTTCCGTGGGATCTAACCTTGCTACACAATTATCTCAAGCAAATAAGGAAATTCATCTTATTGGAAGAAATGATGTAGAGTTAGAGAGACTTTCATCAGAATTAGGATGTGATTATACAGTTTTAGATATTTTATCAGATAATATCTATGAAAATTTAAAAAAAATTTTTGAAGACATTGACCTAGCGGGCATTGCTTATTGTATTGGTTCAATAGATTTAAAACCGCTGGGGAAGACAAATAAAGAAGATTTTCAAAAATGTCTAAAATTAAATTTTTTTCCAATTGTAGAAGTGATTAAAGTTTTTAAAGATAATTTAAAAAAAAATAAAGGATCAATAGTTCTTTTTTCAACAGTTGCAGCACAAAGAGGGTTTACTAATCATAGTATTATTGCATCAGTTAAAGGAGCCATTGAGGGTCTGACGGTTTCTTTAGCTGCTGAATTTGCCCCAGACATTAAAGTAAATTGTATAGCACCAAGTTTGACTAATTCAAAAATAGCTGAACCAATTCTAAAAAATAAAATTGTGGCAGAAGGAATAGCGAAAGCGCACCCCATGAAAAGAATTGGAGAAGGAAAAGATACAGCAGCAATGGCCAAATTTTTACTCACTGAAGAAAGTTCATGGATTACAGGACAAATAATAGGAGTTGATGGTGGAAGGTCCACATTAGCTTAAAAAATATGTTATCTAAAAAACAAATTAATTTATTGGCTTGGACAAAGCAAAAATGGAGAACTAAGTCAGGAAAAAAATCTTCAATTACTGGAGAACGTTATTTGCCTGAAAAAGCTATAAAAGCTCTTTCTTCTTTTGAATATAAGCAAACTACAAAAGCTAAACGAAAAGCTACTAAAAAAGGTAAACAATTTTCAAAACAACCTAAATATGTAGTTGATAAAGTAAGGATATATAGAAATGAATGGAAAATTGATAACAAGATTAAGAATGGCAGTTATACTAAACCCAACTTAAGAAGAAAATTGTTTAAACAAATCAAAGCTGTTAGTACCCACGGCACTAAAGCTGGCCAATGGTCTGCTAGGAAAGCCCAGTATTTAGCAAAAAAATATAAATTATTAGGAGGAGAATATTATTAATGGAAACTTTAAAATCAAAAAAATTTATTTATTTAGGCTTATTTATCTTTTTATCTTTTTTTATGTCATGGTGGGGAGGATATATTTCAAGTTATTATAAAGAGCCCTGGTACTCAGAACTTATAAAGCCTTCTTTTAATCCTCCAGATTTAATATTTGCACCTGTTTGGATTATTTTATATTTATCAATAGGTTTTGCAATTTGGTTGATATGGTTAAATCCCAAAAAAACTCAAAAAATTTTTACTATTTATTTTATTCATTTAATAATAAATGCTAGCTGGAGTATAACTTTTTTTGCATTTCACCAAATACTTGTATCTTTAATTATAATTGGTTTAATTATTTTTTTTGTAGCTTGGCTTATTAAACTTTATTATCCAATTAATAAGATTAGCGCTTTGCTAATGATTCCATACATGGCATGGTTGTGTTTTGCATTTATTTTGAATTATTCTATCTTTACTCTTAATTAACTTATTATATAATTTTTTTACTAACTTTTAAAGATTCATGGAAGATATAATTATTATTGGTGGCGGAATAATAGGTGCATCAACTGCGTATTTTTTATCTAAAGAAGGAAGAAAAGTTAAAGTTATAGAAAGAGATCCTAGCTACAAAAAAGCATCATTTCCCTTATCCCTTGGTGGATTTAGAAGACAATTTTTTCAAAAAGAAAATATTTTATTAGGAAAGTTTGCTAAAGAATTTATATTTCAAATACCCGATCTATTAAAAACTAAAAACAATCCCAATCCTACAGCAAGCATGGTTCCAAATGGTTATTTACTTTTATTTGGTCCAGAACATGCAGAAGAGCAATATAAAGCTTTAGAAAACCATAAAGCTTGTGAAGCAGGTACAAAAAACATAAAAGGATCAGAATTAACAAAAGTTTTTCCTTATGTAAGTGATGAAGGAATTGAAACTGCAACTTATACAGATAATAAGATAGAAGGTTGGATTGATCCTCATATGTTCCATAATGCGCTTAAAAGCAAAGCAATAGAACTGGGTGCAGAATTTGTAAAAGGAAATGTAAAAAGTATTTCAGAAATAAAAGCAAAAACCATTGTTTCTGCAGCTGGATGTTGGACTAATGAATTATTGGAAGACATTCCAGTAGTTCCCCAAAAACATACAGTGTTCAGAGTTAAATGTCCGAAACATATTCCAGAAATGCCTTTAACAGGAGATTTAACCACAGGAGTATATTGGAGACCAGAAGGCCAAGAGTATTTAGCGGGCTCTCCAAATTCAAAGTTTGATGCAAAAGATTTAGAACCAGAATGGAATGATTTTGAAGAATTAGTTTGGCCGGCACTTGCAAAAAGAATACCAGTTTTTGAAGAGCTGAAATTGACTGGTGGTTGGGCAGGATATTATGATTGCAATAAACTCGATAACAATGCAGTTGTTGGCAAGCACCCTAAGTATGAAAATTTATATATGGCCTCAGGTTTTACAGGCAGAGGTTTAATGCAAGCTCCAGGAATAGGAAGAGCTTTAACAGAATTAATTACCACAGGATCTTATCAATCAATTGACCTAAATTGTTTTGCTATTGATAGAGTTTTAAAGAAAACAAAAAGAACTGAACCATACGTATTGTAACAAATATTAAATTCATCAAAAACACCAGTATATTGAAAGAATATGACTATTTTGGGCGAATTCTTAAGTTTATTCGTTGTCATTTAGAGTTTAGTATATAAAAAAATAATATGTTTGAAAAATTAGAAGAATTAGCAAAAAATAATAAAAAGATTTCAGATTTTCATATTAGAGCTGGCTCACCACTTGGTTATAGACAAACTGGTGAAATATATAAAGTAAAAGAAGTTATTGTTAAGGCGCAAGATATTCAAGACCTTATATCTACTAACTGCAATGAAGTAGAATCAAAAAGATTTCAAGAAACTCACGAACTAGACTCATCAGTAACTTTAAGTGGATTAAGATTTAGAGCAAATTTTTATAAAACTATTAAAGGTCCAGCGGCTGTACTTAGAAGAGTAGAAACCGTAATGCCTGAAATGGCGCAATTTGATTTACCACAAGTACTTTATGATATTATTGATATGCATAAAGGTTTGGTTTTAGTAACAGGACCAACAGGCTCTGGAAAATCAACAACGCTTGCAGCAATTGTTAATGAGATAAATAAAACAAGAACATCAAACATAATTACAGTTGAAGACCCGGTTGAATTTATACATAAAGATATAAAGAGTATTGTGTCTCATAGGGAAGTTGGAAAACAAACAATAAGTTTTGCAAGTGCTTTAAAAGCTGCATTAAGGGAAGACCCAGACGTTATACTGGTTGGAGAGATGCGAGATTTAGAAACAGTTGGACTTGCATTAACAGCAGCAGAAACGGGTCACCTAGTTTTTGGAACACTTCATACAAGTGGTGCCCCAAGTACAATTAACAGAATTATAGACGTATTCCCTCCAGAACAACAGGCACAAATACGTGCGCAAATTTCAACTTCATTAAAAATGGTTGTAACGCAGAGACTGCTTAAAACAAAAGACGGACAGGGTCGTGTTGGTGCTTTTGAAGTTATGAAATGTACAGCTCCAATTCAAAACTTGATAAGAGAGTCAAAGATACATCAAATTCCGAGCATCATGCAGACAGCTGTAAAAGATGGTATGATAACCATGCAAAAATCATTAGAGGAACTTGTCAAGGCAGGAAAAATTGATGCAAGCGCTGGTAAGGAAAATTAAAGGTTTTACAGTTTTTGAAGTACTAATTGTAATGGTACTTGTTGGAATAGTATCAGGATTGGCATATCCAAATTTTTCTGAATGGAGAAAAGATAGAGCAGTAAAAAACTCGGCAATAAAAATAAGAGGTTTATTTTTAAACACCACAGCTCAAGTGCAAAGAGGACTTTATGGTTTTGCTCAAGTTTATATAAACCCTAGTCCAACTGATATTGAAGAAATCAGCGAAGAAGATAAAGAAGCGGGGGAAATTCCAAATGAAGAAGAAGTAAAGGCAATTAGATTTATTTCAAGAGGAATGAAACAAAATAATATTTCAACACAAAGAAGTGTAAAGGCAGAAATTTGGAATGATCCAGCAGAAAGATGTTTAATGGAGGGTGGAGGCAAAGAAGGTTCCTTTTGGGATGATGATGGTAAGGTTAACGATAAACCAGAGGTAGGATATTTCGATCTAGAAGATATAGCATTAAATATTAGCGCTGAGGCCGCTGTTTGTTTTTCAAAGGATGGATCATTGTACGGCACTAACGGAAACTTTATAAATGATAGTGAATATTTTGGTTCTAGTGTTTGGGCAATTTATATATGTGAAGACAAAAGTGCTAAAACTGATGATTACGCCACTCCATGTGTAGACGATAAAGGAAACATTGGAGATGAAATTAAATATTTATACGCATTATCCTGGTCAAGATTTGGAAACATAACCTTATATAAATATGATTCAACTGAGGAGGAATTTGTTGTTCAATAAAATAAAATATAAAAATCAAAAAGGTTTAACAATATTAGAAGCCTTGATGGCAACTGTCATAGTGGGAATTGGATTTATAGCTGTATTTCAAATGGTAAATTACTCCGTAAACTCTATTCATATGTCTGGTGAAAGAACTAAAGCAAATTATTTGGTTAACATGATAGCAGAAGGATTTATAGGATATAGAGATACAATAGGTGGAATAACTCGAGAAGAGCAGGACGAAGTTTACTATGAAGGAGGAAAAGCTTTCTTAGGAACAGAAGCAGATAAAAAAGAATGTAAAAAATTTGCTGAATATTACAAAAATCTGGGAGTAGAAGGTTCAACACCATGTGGCGAAACTGGTTCTGACGTTACAAAGATTGAAGTTAAACAATGTGCAAATAGAGAAACTTTTCAACGAAAAGATGACTATACAGCAATTAATGAAACTTCCACATATAAAGATGCTGCACGAAATAAAATAAACAAATGGACGAAAGTAATAGAAGAAGACCAAGTTGTTAAGTGCAGAAGTAAAAAGGATTTTAAATCAATAAAAATTTTTCAGATGTGTGCTTGGGACGACTATACCAACGATCTTGGGGAAACAATTAGTTGTGATCTAACAAATGAAAATATCTATGATGAGTCAATGCTTATAGGAAGAATACAAATTAACTTAAATGATGGACGAAAAAGAAAATTTCTTTATTTTCAAGCTGACTACAAAATTAAACAAAGTGATGGAGGATAGTGAATAAAAATTATAAAAACATAATCGGTGTAACTCTAATAGAGATGTTAATTGGAATTGTAGTTTCATCTATTATAATTGCGGCGATGTATACTACCTATACTGTGGTTAATAATTCGTATTCTCAAGTCACCGATGTTGCCAGCATTAGTCGTTCTGGAAGAGATGTGGTTGCAATGATAATGAGAGATATAAGAATGGCTGGATTTAAATACTTTTATGGAGTTAACGTTGAAAACGAATTAAGACCTATAGATGAAAGAATTCCAAGCCAAGACTACTTAACCTTTATTGCTGGGGATAATGAAGCAGACAGAGAAGACAGTATGGCGCCAATTGTAATTTATCCAGACACTTTAAATTATGGAACAGCAACTGCACAAGCAGGCTATGATACAATTGATGCTGAAGCAGAATTAAATGAAATGTGTTGTGATAGAATTCATATTGTCTATGGTGATTTTGATATTGCTGGCATGAACGAAAATCCTAAACAACCTTACAAAAAATATAGAATTACATATTTTGCAAGAGCTTTGAGCAAGGGTGGTGACCAATATTATGGTCTTTACAGATCAAAAGAAAGTTGGATCCAACCATTAAATCCATTAACTGACTCAAGTTTTGGACAATGGAAATTTGATTGCCCTGAATGTTATGAGGGAGAATTAGTAAGAGAGTATTTAACAGATATGTCCTTTGCTGCTATTGGCAAATATGGAGAAATAATTAAAGCTGACCCAGTACTTAATGCAGATAAAATTTATGATATTAGATCAGTTGATGTTACTTTGACATTTAGGTCTAGTGCAAAAAAAGGTTTTTATAGAAATTTAACAGGCAAGCCGAGAATTATAAAATCTTTAGTACGTGAAGCTTTTGAATTTACCGATAAGTTTTTGCGTGATACAATTTTTGTTACTGTTCATACAAGAAATATAGGATCGATATAGATTATGAATAGAAAAAAAGAAAAAGGTTTTGCTTTAGTTTTATCTCTAGTGTTATTGCTGGTTATGTCTTTAATGGGAGGATCGTTAATAGTAATCACTTCCTCAGATCATCAAAGCAATAATAACAGCGATCAGTACCAGCAAGCATTCTATGTTGCTGAAACAGGTTTAATGCAAGGAGAAAAATGGGTTGTAGACCAATATCTAGGACCATGGAAACAACATGGTAATTTACCATCCGCAGAAGAAGCACTTGGCGCATATTCAGGATCAACGGATGCTGCAGAAGCATTGTATAATGCCCAAGCGCAAGCGTATACGGAAGCTGTAGCCAATTATCATCCACATTCAAATGATATGACTAGATATAAATATGGTAGAGGACCACCAACAAATGATTTCGAAATTACAAATGCTTTAAAAACAGATTGTATGAACAGTTTTAAAAATATTGAAGTCGCTGAGACATTAAACATTGCTATTGAACAACCGAAAAGAGTTAATTTTATTAATATTATCGGGCCTATTTTGCTTGATGAAGTAGAATGTGGTGCAGACTTTGAAAATTGCACTGCTTTTAAAACAGATTTCTTGGTTGAAAGAACAGATGGCTCTCTTGAACTTGGTAGTGACATAAATAAAATAGTAACAAAAGAAGTTGAATATTTAAGAAGGTTTGAATATGAATTTTTTATAACTAATGTTGGGCCAGCAGCATATAAAGGAAGTGGATCAAGCGTTGCAAAAGCAACAAGCAGTTCAAGTTCACAAGGCACAGCTTATAAAATTTATGCTTGTGGAATATTTTATGGAAAATCAGCAGATAGTCTTCATAATGGAGAAATAGAAATACTAATACCGTTAGAAACTGTTATTGTAATGCCAAGTTAAATAATTATGAAAAAATATAAACTTTTAATAATTTTTATTTTTACAAACATATTAAGCTTTAATGCTGTATATGCTGAATGTGCTTTTTCTGATTTTGAAATTGGTGGCGATTCTTCAGAGGCAATAGAACTTTATGGCGAGCCTATCGAGAATATTAATGCAGAATTGGAAGAAGATTCGATCAGTTTATATATTGAAGTAGATTTTAAAATCATATGTTCAGAATTTGGAATAGAAGATGGAACGGTTAGTATAATATTATTAGGAGATATTATTGCTGGCTTTCTTATAGAAGCCTTTACTAAAGTTGACGATCCTAACATTGAAGAAAAATTAATTTATTACTATATTATAGAAAATCATAAAGACTTTGTAAAAAAAATTGAAGATCCAGATTGGACTGGTGGCGCTTATTGGACAACCGAAGAAAACAAATTTTATTACGACAAACATATAATTGGAAAAAAAACAATCAAAGAAAAATTATTAATAACAAATTCGGAAATGGCAGATTATTTGTAATGGTATGATAAAAGATTTTAAAAATATTGATAACAAAATAAAATACCAAATATTAAAAAAGTTATTTAAATTATTATTAAGTAAATTATTTTTATTGCTTTTTATATTAAATCAAAATGCATTTTCAAAACCCTTGCCTCCAGGTTCTGGCGCAGGTGATACGCCTGCAAATATTTTACTTCTTTTAGATACGTCTGAAAGTATGGAAAATAAAGGTTTTGGTGGAGAGGCACTTGGAAATGTAGGAGGTACAATTTTGCTTGATGATGGTGATGTTTTAGTTGGTCAAGATGATGATGATGGAATAGCAAAATTTAGTTATACCAGCGAACTGTATGATACAGATTTTGCAGGTGGTGAAAAACGATTTTTAGGATTAAAAAAAGATACAACTTGTAGTTTAGGAACTGCTAGCTACCAAGATTCTAGATTAAGAGATGTAGGTGAAATGCATGTTTCAAAGAAAGTAAGTGGCCAAGGCACGAATGAAATTATTTATGCTGTTGGAACAAATACTAGGAATGTAGTTGCAATAGATAAAGATGGCAATTGTATCGACGTCATAAGCCAAACTGAATTGGGATTTGTAAAAGGATTAAGAGGAGGAAAATATGACAGAGTTTCTTTTGCATCAATGGATATTGTTACAAAAGATGATACCGATATAATAGTTGTAACAGGTTACTTTAGTCATTGTAGCAAGGAAGTAACAAAAGGAAGAAAAAAAAGAAGGAGAAAAGCTTGTGGTGGATATGATTATACAGCATTTTGGTACACACAAAATCTAACAAATCAAAGTAACTCAAAATTATGCGAAGCCAATAAACCAGACGATGTGAGAGATAGAATTTGGCATGGTGATTCTTTACAAATTGATGCAGCCAATAATTATGTGTATTGGATAGATGACTCAATAATTTACAGACATACTCTTGACTATGATAGCACAACAAAACTTTACTGCCCTTCAACTGATGGTAACCTTTTAAAATCATATGTACCAGGTGATAATGGCAATGTTTTTGCTACCCCAACTCGAATACAATTTGATCCTGATGTAGATACCTACACAATAATGTATCTTACTAGCAGTGATCACAAGTTACAAAAATTAACAATCGCAGATACTAAAATAACAGTTTCTAAAGAAGTTGGTGGTATCTTAAGTAAAGATGAAACACCAGCAACCGCAGCTAATGAAGCACTTAGTGCTGATATAAATCTTTATAGTCCATCAGCACTTCATGTTTCAAGCAATAGAGTTTGGACAGCTGGAAACAAAAAATCTCTACAAGAATTTGACATAAGCGATCAAAGCATACAATGGGTTGATGAAATGGGTAGTAGTAAAATTTCGAGAGCGAAAGGTGCACAAATAGCTATTAAGAAAATTGTTACCGACAGTTCTTTATTGCAAGGTGCACGTTTTGGTTATGGTTGGTGGAACTCAGGAGTAATAGCAGCAAAAAAAGGGAAAGCAAGTTACAGGTACGTTGGACAAACTGAAGCAACATGTAATAAAAATTGCCCTTGGCCAGGCAAAAAAAAATGGGAAAGGTGTGATAATCATTGTAACTATTATCAAGGATGGAAAGGAGAGTATCCAGTTGGAAATTCTAAATTATGCAATTACGACTCTTGTTTGAAGGTTGCAATTGGTTCCGATAACTCAGAAAACATAATAGATGCAGTTGATAATATGAAATTAAAATTTGGTACAGATGCACAAGCTTTTGCTCAATTAGCCTTAGAATATTATCAAGAATTCGAAAGTCATTTGGTTGACAGAACTTCACCATGTTTATTAAATTATGTAATTGTTATTGGCGACGGTAAATGGCGCCATCATGATCAAATGATACCTCAAATTAAAAAATTAAGAGAAAGCTACGGTGTCATAACACTCTTTGTTGCCTATGGAGGTGGAATAGATTCATCCGGTATGGAAAAGTTTGATCTAGCAGCAGTAGCAGGCTCGTGTAATAAAGCAGGAGATGTTGACTGTAAACCGACAATAGTAGCGGATAATCCTAGTGCTCTTCTTACAAAACTTAAAAGTGAAATTGAAAGAATTATAGCCAGTAGGTTATCTTTTTCCGCACCACAAATTACAGCAAACATAGATGGTGATGGTGATTTGTATCAAGCACAATTTGAATATGTCCAGCATAGACAATGGACAGGGCACCTAGTTAGAAAAAAAGTAGGTGAACAGAAGAATATAGTACATGACTTGGACGAGGCACAGAATTGGGATGCTGCAATAACAGTTCAAGCGCAAGCCGCTGGAAATAATAGAAAAATTTGGACAGCTTTACCTGGAGCTGATTATATTGATGCTGACTGGAATAATTTTACAACTACAAACGCAACAAAGATAGATAAGCTTTTTAGATTACTTGGAAACACTGTTCCAGATTATCATAATGGGAGTTCAACTTGCAAAGATGAAGACGGAGTAGCAACTGGCAATACTGATGATATTAAAGGTCTTATTAAATTTATTAGAGGATATGATTATTTTGCATATGAAGGATGTTCAAACATAACTAAAGTAAGAAGTTCTGTTTTAGGTGATATTTATCATTCACAATTAATTGAAGTCGGCAAACCAGAAGCCAATACATTTTTTACAGCCAACAACCAGGAAGCCTACTGGAGGTCAATGAATGGTTATCGATCTTTTGCATTGAATAATGAAAATAGAGCTAGAGTTATTTATGTAGGAGGAAATGATGGAATGTTACATGCTTTTAGTGCTACTGAAGATGGTAAAGGAAAAGAGTTGTGGGCCTTCGTTCCCCCATTTATTGCAGCTAGATTGCCTGAAATAGTAAATACATCTCTTGATAAATTGCCTGGTGAGAGAGGTGGGACCAATGCAATTTTTGGCGTTGATGGTTCACCAGTAATACACGATATGTATATTCGAGGATTAAAGCCAGATGGTACATGGGAGGCCTCTGGATCTAAATCTTGGCACACAATATTGTTTGTAACATATGGAAGAGGTGGTAATGGTTTTTCAGTTTTAGATGTTACCGATCCAGAAAAACCACTCCATATGTTTTCAGTTTATAATGATACAACAAGAGGTAAAGTTTTAGTTGCTAAACATGATGGAGAAATTCTTAACGGCGATGAAGCTGTTACAGAAATGACATATAAAAGCGGATCATATCATGTAAACGATTCTTTAGAAGCTCGACATGCTGTTCGTAACTATCGAAAAGCTTACAACACAGATTATGCAGCAGATTCCTCAGGAGATACGACTACAGCACGAGATAATATTGCAACTTGTCAATCAAATAGCGATGCTTCTTCTGGAACATTTTATATTGATGGAACAGCATCTTGTTATAAAGGAACAACATTTACATTTAAGTTTGAAATACCCGAGTCTATTACCAATGATATAAGTAAACTTAACATTGAAACAGAAGACGTAACATTATCAGTTGCAGATTTAACTCAGGATAGAGCTTATGCAGTAATCACGTTTACAAATCAACAAGTTTACAATTCAAGCGGAAGTTCAGAAACTGACTTGGAAACTAGCTATACATTTAGAATACGTTTACCTTCAGAAGGCACTGATGATGAATCATACGATTACAGTAAATTAGGGGAGACTTGGGCAAATCCAAGGATAGCAAGAATACCAGTAAGTGAAGATTATAGAGAAGATATTTACGCAGCTGTATTGCCAGGAGGTTATGGAAAATCAGAAGGCGTAGGATCAGCTGTTTTTTTAGTAAACCTTTCAGATATGTATACTTCGCCAGGCGCATTGGTAGGTGGTGGACCTATTGAAATAGTTGATGTAGATACAAGTGAGACTGATAGCTCAGGAACTGTTACTACTATGCCTGATATACATAATTCAATTCTTGGAGATCCTATTGTTATTACACCTGATACATTCAGAGGAGCCACATGGAGAGGTGCATTAGTTTATGTAAATGATATTGAGGGAAAAATTACAAAAATAAATTTAACTAGCGATACGAAAGAAGCATCAAGTGAGGATTCAGGTACTGTTGAATTATATGACACGACAACGTTGTTTTATTTAAATACGAATGTGAAAAATGGTAGATTAAGTTACTTTGGTATGGATGCAGCTTACGGAAGCGAAACAAAAAATCTTTGGCTTTTTGGATCCACAGGTGACTTTAGTAATATTGGCCGCAAAAGCAAAGGTATAGATAATATTTTATATGGTATTAGAGATAGAAATTTTCCTAACTTTGTTCATTTAGGTGGTTCAGACTTAACAGAATTAACATTAGAAAGTTTAAAGAATGAAGTTAAAAATGTAGATGAAGAATCGGATTGCGCTTATACACATGAAGCTGGTTATGTATGTGATTCACAATCTAAAGATGCTTGGGTTTTTAAATTGGATAAACCATATGACAAAGCGTCAGATGTAGATCCAACAGGGGATGGCGTTAAAAACAAATATAGAAAAGCTTCTGCTTCTCCAACAGTATATAAAGGAATTGTTTACTACCCTGTTTATGAACCACCTCACGGAGCTGCAGCGTGCGGTGTAGGTGACGCATATATTTGTTCAGCTGATGATGAATGTGGAACTAATACCTCAAAGAATATAACGTACGCACAAAAATCAGTTCATTCTGAAAGTGAATTTCGCCCTGATTCAGGTTGTTATTATTTGCAGCCGGGAATACTTTCAAGACTTGTTATTCATGGTGACACTCTTTTTGCCAATATAACAACTAGTAGTAAAGCACAAGAAGATACTTTAATCAGTTTGCTGTCTGAGGCAGGAGAAATTGAAGTGTACAGAGGAAGCTGGCGAGAAAACTATTAAAAAAAATATGAGAATTTTTATCATCTTTTTTTTTTTATTTTTAGTTAATCAAACTGCTTTTTCAAAGCCAACACCTCCAGGATCAGGTACAGGAGACGTTCCTGCAAATATATTAATTCTTTTAGATACCTCTGCAAGTATGAATCAGTCTATAGCAACAGATTGGTTGTTAGAAAAACCCGAAGATATTGTTGTACTTTCTGATGGTAGCATCGTTGTTTTGAATAAAAGACAATTTCTCATGAAAATTGATCCTACAACAGACTCTAGAGTTACAACATTTGGAGATAGCGCTTATGGTAAATTTTATGGAAGCACGAGCTCTACTTCTTGTGACGGTTGGCCATCAAGTCTTGCCACTTCTTATCATTTAGGAGTTTCAGACAATGTAAAAGACTTAGATGGAGAAATTATTTTTGTAAGTGAATACGGGCAACATGAAGGAAAAGTTGTAATGCTAAATTCTGATGGTCAATGTGTCAGAGTTATAAATCATAAAGAATTAGGAAATGGTAATAAGAATTTTGGTTTTCGACCTAGGGCCATGGAGGTAAAAACTATTAATGATGAAGATCATTTGTTTGTTTCTGGAACATTTTTTCGTCATGGTGGCCACAAGTCATATATGTATACAGAAAACTTAACAAAAGGAAAATCTAGAAGATGCGATGTGCTTGCGTCTGAATACGGTATCGTTAGATCTTCACATACACTTACCGTAGATGATGGAAATCATATTTATTTTGCTAAGGGAGGTTGGATTTACAAATATGAAATAACAAAAGATGCTTCTACGGAAACTTATTGCCCAGGAGCATATGTTTTAAGATACAAACCAGACTGTGATAATCCTGGGATCGGACATTGCAACCCGTTTGCAATGCAAATTGATCCAAACGATCCAGATATAATGTATATTACCACTGGTAATAAACATAAGATTCAAAGATTATCTATAACAGATACTGCATTAGTAGCAGACCCATCACCAGGAATTACAAAGGGGCAATTAGGCAGAAGCCCCACGTTGAATGATGATAATGTGACTTTTACTGATACCAAAGGTCTTTATGTTGATTCCACAAATGTATGGGTATCAGATTTTAAATCATCAATTCAAAAATTTAATAAAGATCCTAACATGACCTGGCAAGCAAATTATGGCTACGCTCAAAGAAGAATTGATGGTGCAATTCAAGCCATCAGAGCTCTAGTTAGCGATAGTTCTTTTAGAACAGGAGCTAATTTTGGGTATGGTTGGTGGAACTCTGGAACTGGAGAAGGTTTAGGAAAACACGATGATTTGGGTGGAAAATATTGTCACAATAATGAATGTGATTATTACCTGGGTTGGGAAGGAGATCGTTTAACTGGTCAATCTACATTATGCAACGGAAATTCTTGTCTTAAAATTGGAATTAGCCAACAAGCTTATGGAAAAATAGCAGAAGAACTAGATGATACTGTTTTAGGATGGGGAACTGATGCATATGCTTTTGCACAATTAGCTGATGAATATTATCGTGATGAAACTGTTAAGATTTTAAGCGAAGAAGCTAAAGACTGTCAAAATAGTTATGTAATTGTAATTTCAGATGGAGCATGGGTACAAGAAGCATTAGCAGAACCTGTAATTAAAAAATTAAGACAAGACAAAGAAGTAACAACTTTAGTAGTAGCATATGGGGACGGCATAGATGACAATATAATTAAAAATAGATTTAATCCAATGGCTATAGCTGGATCTTGTGATGCTGAAGGTGATGAAGAGTGTGAAAAAACTATAATAGCCAAAACACCTGAGGAATTAAAACAAAAACTTCAGAGTAAAGTACAACAAATTGTTGCAGAAAGATTGTCTTTTACAGCGCCATCAATTACAGCAACCATTCAACAAGGTGGATCTTTATATCAAGCGCAATTTAACTTTGTTTCATTTGGAGAATGGGAAGGAACCATATTAAAAAAATTCGTACACCCTGATGGAAAAGTAGAGCATGATCTAAATTATGTGAATCCTGACACAGGTGAAAAAAATTGGGATGCTGGAAAATTGCTAATAGAAAAAGGATCAGACAATAGAAAGCTCTGGACAGTCTTAAAAGACGTTCCTTATGTAAATAATTGGAACAATTTTACTGTGGCAAATCGTGCAGACATAAAAACTCTTTTTGAATATACGGGTAATGAAATTAATGATTATTATAATTCATCTTCAAAGTGCACAGGTGATGACGACACAGAGGATGATCTTATTGGTTTAATTAGTTTTGTAAGAGGAATAGATTATTTTAATTATCGTGGAGATTGCACTAAAATTGATCAGTTAAGAGATCACATTTTAGGAGACGTTTATCATTCACAGATAATAGAAGTTGGTGCACCAAATGCCAATACAAATTTTTCATCTACCAATGAAGAATCTTATTGGAGAAAAAAAAATAATTACCAAGCTTTTGCAAGATCAAATGCTGATAGAAAAAGAATTCTTTATGCGGGAGCTAACGATGGAATGCTCCATGCATTCAATGCCTTAACAGGTGAAGAGGAATGGGGATTTGTTCCACCCTTTGTTGCAGGAAACTTACCAAAAATAATTAATGCTGATTTGGAAGGTAAATTTACTTATGATGGCAAAGGAGGTACTAATGCAATTTTTGGTGTGGATGGTTCTCCTGTAGTACACGACATGTATATTCAAGGTCTAGCGTCAGATGGAAATTTAGAAGCAAATAAAAGCTGGCACACTATACTAATGGTGCCATATGGAAGAGGTGGAGCAGGTTTTTCTGTTCTAGATATTACTAATCCAGACAAACCTCTGCATATGTATTCAATTTATAATGATGCAGATAATTTTAAAGTTATGCATGCTGATAAAGACGGAAAGATTACAGATTATGAATATTTATCTCATTCTTACAGTATAGGCCAATCACAAGAAGCAAGAAGAGCGGATAATAATAACCGAACAGCAGAAAGGGCTGATGAAGCTGCAGGTGAAGGGGTAACCACTGATCAGGATGCAATTTTTAGATGCCAAACTAATGTTGATGCACTATCTGGAGAATTTCTTACTGATGGAACAAATGCTTGTTATAAAGGAAATACATTCACTTTTGAATTCATTACACCAAGTACAAATGTTAATGATTATGAAATTATTCAAACTAATAGTGATGGAACTAAAACAAAAATAGATCTTGCTGAAGTCATAGATTTAGGCGGAAGAACTCGAATTAAATTTTCCTCAATTAAAACTTATAACGCAAGTTCAAGTGAACTTAGCACTGCAGAGACAACACAATTTAAGATAATTTTAAACTACTTAGCTTCTGGAGCTAAACAAGATAATTACAGGTACGATTATAGTAGATTGGGAGAAACATGGTCAAATCCAAGAATATTTAGAATGCCTGTTGATTCAAGTGGCACAATAAAGGAAATATATGTTGCTGTAATGGGAGGAGGTATGGGTGTAGCAGGAAGTGGATCAAATGTTTTTATAGTTAATATGGAAGATAGTGGTTCAATTGTTGGAAGTGGAGAAAATATAGGACCAATTGATATTATAGATATTGAAGGTAATGGTATATCTAACTCAATTCCAAACGATCCTATTGTTATTACACCAGACACCGCTCAAGGTATTCCTTGGAAAGGTGCAATGGTTTATGTAAATGACCTTGAAGGAAAAATTACAAAAATTAACTTAACTGATTCAAAAGTAAATGATGAAGAATTATATGATCAAACCACATTATTTTCAGTAAATTCAAAGTTGGCCAATGGAAGATATAATTATTTTAGTATGGACGCAGCTTTTGGAGGAGACTCAAATCAATTCTGGCTTTTTGGTGGAACTGGAAATTTTGAAAGAATTAACAATACCTTTGACGAAACTCCTAACATGGATAATATTTTATTTGGCATTAAAGACAAAGATTACCCATACTTTAAATTTACAAATAATATAAAAATTCCAAAACAAAATGTGGCCGGTTGGAGAAATTTAGCTAAAGAAAATTTTTTAAAAGCAAATAATATAGATGATAAAGATATATGTAAAGACACAACAAATGATGCTACGGGCGGAGATTGTCCTAAGGCTTCTGAACAAGGTTGGGTAATTCATCTAGATGATTTATCAGAAAATAAATATAAAAAAGTTTCTGGATCTCCAACAGTTTATCAGGGAAATGTTTTCTATCCAGTTTATATGCCACCAGACGAAGGTAACAAATGTACTCTCGGTAAAGCATATATTTGTTCAGCTGATGATGAATGTGGTACAAATAATTCATCTAATATAGGCGAATTTACTTTTGCAGATGATGACTGTTATTTTGTAAGACATGGAATAGTGTCTACGCTTGTTGTGTTTGGTGGTAAATTGTATGGAAATGTAGCAGGTCCAGAAAAAAATGAGGAAACTTTAGTTCAAATACTAGCTAGCGGTGAAGATGTGACTGGCTACAGAAAAAGCTGGAGACAAAATTATTAATAATTTTTTAAATATTGCTTTCTCTAATTAGCAAAGAAAATATATTTTTGATAAATTTAAAAAAGGGACTATATCGATATCCGTCCACATGAACATATCCTGGAAGTTGCCATTCAATTGACGAAACTTTATTAACCAACTGAAAAGTTGCCTGGTAGTGTGCTGTTTCAGGTCTATTTTCGTATTCACCAGACACAAACGCTCTTGTTGCAATTGGTCCACCATAATTTGAGGATAAAGCAAGATAGGGTAGAGCCGATATAGCCGAAAGATCTAGATTTTGCGAAATTAATTTAACTTTAGAATGCTGACCATCAAAAGGAATAAATACGGCATGTTCTTTTACTTTAAATCTATCTATTTC
>CACLNK010000010.1 GCA_902608305.1 uncultured Pelagibacteraceae bacterium
TATCCCAATAACGAAAACATTTATTTTATAATTGCAGATGTTGCTGGCAAAGGTATTCACGCTGGAATGGTAATGGCAAAAGCTTCTACATTATTTGAAGTTTTGTCTCAAGGCAAAGTGGATTTAGATGAAATGGCTTTTCATATGAATAATGATTTGTTCAATACTAAAACTGGCGGTATGTTTGTAACTGGAATTATTGGAAACTACGATATAATTTCTGAAGAAATAAAATGGGTAAATGCAGGCCACCAACCAGCATTAATTAGACACACAAAAGGTAATTTTGAAGAGTTTGAATCTAAGTCGCCTCCTTTGGGAGTTATTTTTCAAAAAAACAAATCAGTCTACGAAGTTAATAAAAAAAATTTAAATGGTCATCGATTTTATTCATTTACCGATGGCCTATCTGAAAGTTTAGATAAAAATAATGAAGAGGTAGGAATTGAAGGAAGTAAAAAAATAATAAATAATAATTTTAATTCTAGTTTAGCAGATGAATTAGAAAATATATCAAAAGAAGTTATAAGTAATTCTAGTAAAGATAAACTTGATGATGATTTGACAATTTTGGTTATTGGAAGATAAATAATATTCTTAAGGTTGTAATTATCAATAGAAGCCAGTTAAAAAGCCTAAAATGGTCATAAAATATCTTTATGTGAGATATTTATTTTGTTTTAATGAATAATATATTAATAATCATATTAGGGAGATATGAAGAAAAGTATTTTATTAATAATTACTTTAGTATTTTTAAATGCTTGTGCAGAATACACTGCACTAGTTGGCCCAAGTATAACTATGGCTAAATCAGGTAGTGTTATTCAAGCTAGCACATCTTATGCTACATCATATGGAATTAAAAAAACTTTAGGCTTATCTCCAACCGATTCTTTGTTGGCTCAAAAAGAAAATGTTAGAGAGTGTCAAACAATTCACACCTCATCTCTAAATGAAATTTTTTTTGATACTTTGGATGAGATTGATTGTCTTCGAGACCCATTTAGTATTCTTAAATAAAATAAACATAAAGCATAATTAAATACAATTATTAATTGAGTGCGCTTAACTTGTTTATGGAAACATCAGCTTAGATGATTTAGTCATTATAAAGTTAGAAATGGAAAAAAAATTAAAAATTGGTGTTATAGGAACAGGTATTCAAGGAATTTGTAATGCATTATTTTTACAAAAAAAAGGATATCAGGTAACTTTGTTTGATAAAGATGAACCAGGCAATCTTTCAGCATCTTATGGAAACGCTGGTCATTTTTCTCCCTATGCTTCTATTCCTTTAAACAGGCCTGATATTTTAACAGATATTCCTGCAATGTTGTTAAGTTCATCTGGACCACTTGCATTGAAATGGAATTATGTTCCTAAAATGATTCCTTGGTTTCTAAAATTTTTAAAAAACTGTAGTACAAAAAATATGATGCATACTGCTAAATATATGCACCAGATATTAGATATAGCTTTACCTGCATACGATGAATTGTTTGAGGAGATTGATTTGTCTGGATTAGTAGAAAATAAAGGCATCATGTATATTTGGAATGATCAAAATCTTAAAAGTAGAGAATTAGAATTTAATATTAGAAATGAAATAGGAGCAGAACAGCAATTGTTAAATCAAAAAGAAATTCATGATTTAGAACCAAATATCAAAAAAATTTATCATGCTGGAGTTTTTTATAAAAAAGCTAGACATGCAAGAAATCCAAAAAAAATACTTTTAAAATTATTTGATCTTTTTCTAAAAAAAAATGGAAAATTTTTAAAGCTAAATATTAAAAACATTGAATTTGATGGAGAAAAACCAATTTTAAAATCTGAAGCACAAACATTTATTTTTGATAAAATTGTAATTGCCTGTGGTGCTTTTTCTAAAAAATTAACAGATAAGTTAGATGAAAAAATTCCTCTAGATACAGAAAGAGGTTATCATATTCACTTTAAAAATTGTGAACATTTAATTTCACGCCCTGTCGTGTTTCAGAACAGAGGTTTTGGAATGACACCTATGGAACAAGGACTAAGAGTTGTAGGGACTGTAGAATTTGGTGGTTTGGAAAATCCATTAAGCAAAGGTAGAATAAAAAATTTGGTAAATAATGCTAAATATATGTTAGATGGATTACCAGATCATGAAGATGAATGGTTAGGTTTTAGACCAACATTGCCAGATTATCTACCAGTTATAGGGCCTTCACAAAATTATAAAAACGTATTTTATTCATTTGGGCATCATCACTTAGGATGGACGCTTGCAGCAATTTCAGGAAAGATCATTTCAAAAATGATTGCTAACAAAAATACTAACCTAAATCTAGAACCTTATAGTTCTAAAAGATTTTAATAGTTCAGTGAAAAATAAAAACAACTTAGCTTATCTATTATTATTTCTAACAACGCTTTTTTGGTCTGGTAATTTTATTGTTGGAAAAGCGGCAAGCTTTTATGAAATTCCACCTTTTTCATTAAATTTTTATAGATGGCTTTTTGCTTGGCTAATTTTATTTCCATTTACATTTAAAGAATTAATAAAAAAAAAAGACTATATTTTTAATAATATTGGTTTTTTTATAATTTTAGGTATTACAAGCATAACTATCTTTAATTCAATTGTTTATTATTCTTTAAACTTTACACAAGTAATTAGTGGAGTTTTGATGATTTCAACAATTCCGGTCATGATAATATTTATTTCATCATTATTAAAAATTGAAAAAACAAACATTTTTCAAATTCTTGGAGTAATACTGTCTTTAATAGGAGTTTTATTTATTATAACAAAAGCAGATATAGAGTTATTAAAAAGCTTAGATTTTAATAAAGGTGATTTAACAATGGTAATTGCCATGTTGTCTTGGGCAACCTATTCAGCTTTGTTAAAGAAAAAAAAATATGAATTAACACAAATATCTCTTTTACAGGTAGTCATTACTTTCGGTTTGCTTTTTTTAGTTCCTATATATTTTATTGAGATGAAAATGGGCCATCTAATAAAATTAGAACAACCTTTTTATTTAACTTTAACTTATGTTGTTTTATTTCCTGGTCTTGCGTCATTCTTTTTTTGGATCAAAGGTATTGCAATAATTGGAGCAAATCGAGCAGGAATTTTTTTACACCTAATGCCAATTTTTGGTGCTGTTATGGCCATGATCATATTTGGTGAAAAATTTATGTTTTATCATTTTTTAGGTGCCATATTTATTTTGAGTGGCATAATTTTATCAAATAGAAAAAAAATATGATTAAAGTTGCTATATTAGATGATTATCAAAATGTTTCACAAGAATTTGTAGACTTAAAAAAACTTGAAGGAAAATATGAAATCAAAGTTTTTACCGAACCTTTTAAAAATGAAGAAGAGACAATAGAAAATCTTAAATCTTACGAAGCTCTTTTAATAATGAGAGAAAGAACTTTGATTACAAAAAATTTAATCAAAAACTTAAAAAAACTAAAATTTATTATTACTAGTGGCATGAGAAATAAAGCCATAGATTTAGAAGCTGCAAAAGAAAAAAAAATTATAGTTTCAGGCACGGAGATAAATTCTAATCCAACTGCAGAATTAACTTGGGCTTTAATTTTAGGTTTAGCCAGAAACGTTAAGCTTGAAATTGATAATATGTTCCAAGGGTATTGGCAAACAACTATTGGGATTGAATTAAAAGGAAAAATTTTAGGATTAATTGGACTTGGAAAAGTAGGTTCTCAAGTTGCTAAAATAGCAAAAGCTTTTGGAATGCAAGTTGTCGCTTGGAGTGAAAACTTAGATTTAAACCAGTGTAAAAAATTAGATGTTCTTCCAGTTAGCAAAGAAGATTTATTAAAAACTTCAGATTTTGTTTCAATTCATGTTGTATTAAGTGATCGATACAGGGAACTTATAAAATTAAAAGAGTTTGATATGATGAAAAAAACTTCTTTTTTAATTAATACTTCAAGAGGCCCAATTATTAATGAAGATGATTTAATAATAGCTTTATCAACTAATGTTATAGCGGGAGCCGGCATTGATGTTTATGAAAAAGAGCCATTACCATCAGATCACAAGTTACGTTTTCTACCGAATGCATTATTGCTTCCACATTTAGGTTATGTAACAGCAGAAAATTATTCTATATTTTATACGCAAATGTTAGAAAATTTAGAAGCTTGTATGTCTGGTAAACCAATTAGATTAATCTAATACTTTTTTTAAAAAAATTTGATGATTGTTAACACATATAATTTTTAATTCGTGCTTAAACTCATATAAAAACTTATTAATAGATATCGCTGGTACATTTTCAGATTTTCCATATAAGTTACCATAAAAATAATCGTCACAAATTATAATTCCATTAACATTTAAAGCATTCCAAGAATTTTTAATATCTTTATAAACTTGAGCCTCTTCGTGAGAACCATCAATATAAATAATGTCAAAACTTTCTTTATTATTTAAAAAAAAGTTATCTGAGGTACCTTTAAAAAAAGTATATTTTCCATCAAATTCTCTCATATTATTTTTGAAATTATTAAAATTTCTGAGTTGAATCTCTTCATAATTTTTGTCTTCCCAGACATCTACACAAACTACTTTTTTTGTTTTAAAATTTTTTAGTATATATAGAGCGCTATTTCCTTCCCATGATCCTATTTCGAGATAAGAGAACTCTTTAAAATTTTTATTAATTAGATTATTCCAATAATAAGCATTGATAGAGAAATAATCTGTTGAGGTATTTTTAGTTTTTAAAAAATTATTATGAGTTTTTTTGTGATTTTTTTTAAGATGACTTAAAAACGGATGTTTAAGTCTATCAAAAATAAAATTTAATATAACATTCATACTTGATTTTTTTTTAAGCAAGTAATTAATTCTATAATAAAAGTTTAATGAAAACATTTCGAAAATAAATTGTAGTTTTTCTAATAGTATAATATTATTACTATTTTAAATCAAAATTAATTTAATGAATAAAAAACAAGATACAAACTTAACAGCTGAACAAAAAATAGTTTTACATGAAGAAGGAACAGAACAACCTGGCACTAGTCCTTTAAATAATGAAAAAAGAGAAGGCAGTTATCATTGTGTAGGGTGTGGAGCAAAATTATTTGAATCAAAAGCAAAATATGAAAGTGGGTCAGGTTGGCCATCTTTTTTTCAATCCTTGCCAGATGTTTTTGAAACAAAAACCGATCACCACTTAGGTTATGCAAGAACAGAATATCATTGTAAAAAATGTGGTGGGCATCACGGACATATTTTTGATGATGGGCCACAACCTACAGGCAAAAGATATTGCAATAATGGTATTTGCTTAATTTTTAAAACAAAAACTTAATTTTTTACCGCTAAATAGTCAATTTTAATTAGATAAAAGCTTGTTTAACTCACCTTTGTTTTCTAAAGCTCTTAGTTCGTCGTAACCACCAACATGAAAATCTTCTATAAAGATTTGAGGAATAGTTCTTTTACCATTTGATTTTTTTAGCATTTCTTCTAATTTACTTTCGTCAAGTGCAACATTAATTTCTTTGTAAGGAATATTTTTTTTAGTTAATAATCTTTTAGCTGCATCACAGAAAGCACACATGGGACCCATATAGACAGTAACGTTTTTCATGACTTTTATATAAACATTTTTTTTTATATTGCTTTCCTTTTTTTAAATTTTAAAATTATCAAAAAACTAAGGATTATAAAAAACCCAATTTGGGCGCTTTACTTTTTTTCTTGATTTTTTTTTAATCAAAAAAATTTACGTGTGACCATTTTACTTAAAAACTTCAATAAAATAAAAAAAATGACTAATGCAATTTATGACCCCTATGATATTATTCTTTTTAGATAGTCCTATCTAGCCATCTTTAGCTCCCGGTTTTTTAGGACTATCCTCAAGAATGCTTCCCCTAAATTATTTCCTTTTTCTTCAAATAATTTTGTTTCTTTTTATAACTCCCGGAACACCAAGAATTGTTATTATTTCTTATTCAATGAATTACGGAGTTCAAAAATGTATTTGGGCAGCGTTAGGAGATATTACTGCAAATTTTATTCAAGCAACTCTTGTTATTTTTGTTCTTGGATCATTTTTTTTAGATAATCCTAATTTTTTAAGCATTTTTAAGTGGATTGGAATAATTTATTTAATGTATTTAGCTTACGATGTTTATAAAAGTAAACCAAAGGACATAAATTCACATGATTATTCTGAAAAAAGTATTTTTTCTTTCTTTAAAGATGGTTTTTTGGTTGCAGGAACAAGCCCTAAGGCGTGGGCTTTTTTTCCTTTAATTTTTCCTCAGTTTATTGATTTTAATTCTAATTATATTGTTCAATTTTTTATTTTAATAACAACTTACATGGTTTTAGATTTCCTATCTCTTATTGGTTATGCAATTCTTGCAAACAAATTAATTGTTTGGTTAAAAGCAAATCCAAAAATAATTAATACAATTTCGGCGTGTGTTCTGTTAACTATTGCTACTATTCTTGTAATTACACAACAATACTAGCAGCATTAACAAAAAATTATTTTGCTTATTGTTACTTGCAAAGTGTTTAATTTCTTTATTTAATAAGACATTAATTAACTAAATAAAGAGGGGATAAATGAAAATTAAAAACTTAATTATTACATTTGTTTCTGCAATCGCACTATTAATTTCTACTTCAGCAATTTCTTTTGCAAAAGTTGTTGGTGATAAAATTATATTAGGTGCAGCTGTTTCGCTAACAGGTAAATATTCATCAAATGGTGTTCACACTCAAAACGGTTATAACATGGCTGTTGACAGAATAAACGACATGGGTGGAGTTAAAGTTGGTGGAAAAACTTACAAATTTGAAATCATATATTACGATGATGAGTCAAATCCTAAGAGAGCAGCTCAACTTGCAGAACGATTAATTAGTCAAGATGGTGTTGAGTTTATGCTTGGACCTTACAGTTCAGGGTTAACTAAAGCTATGGCTCCAGTTACTGAAAAGTATGGAGTACCAATGGTGGAAGCAAATGGTGCATCTAGATCTTTGTTTACAAAAGGATACAAATATTTATTTGCAGTGTTAGCACCAGCGAACTTATATTTAGATGTAGCTATTAGAACTGCTGTTGAATTAAATGGTGGTAAAGGTGTTAATATTGCTATGGCATTCGAACAAGATGCTTTTTCTCAAGACGTGAGATTAGGTATTGTTGATGCAGCAGAAGATACTGGATCTAAAATCGTAATAGACGATAAATTACCTAAAGAACTTAATGATATGGCAGCTACTTTAGCTAAAGTAAAAGCAGTCAAGCCTGATGTTTTAGTTGTATCAGGTCATACAAAAGGAGCTTTAACTGCTATCAGACAAATCGCTGAAATGAAAGTTGATGTTCCAATGCTTGCAATGACACACTGCGATGCTGCAAAACTATCTAAGCAACATGGTAAAAATGCTCAGTATGCTTTATGCGCTTCTCAATGGCATAAAACATTAACATACAAAGATGACTTCTTTACTGATGGTATGACTTATGATGCAGACTTTACAAAAATGTTTGATTATGCACCGCCATACCAAGCAGCTGAATCTTCAGCAGCTTTATTGGTTTTCAAAGATGCTTTTGAAAGAGCAAATTCTTTTGATCAAAAGAAAGTAAGAGATGCTCTTGCTGCTACTGATATGCAAACTTTTTATGGAAACATAAAATTTGCTCCAGGTGGTCAAAATGTTTCTAAACCAATGGTATTATTTCAAGTTATCTGTGATAGCTCAGGAAAATGTGAAAACAAAGTTGTTGCTCCGCTTAAGTGGGCTTCTGCTAAGTTAATTCATCCAGTACCTAAGTGGTCTGAAAGATAACAGCCAATATTTAATGCCCCCTAAAATTTAGGGGGCATTTTTTTCAATTTAAATTCTATGGATCTACTAATTTTTAAAGCTCCAATTTTAATAGTCCAAGCATCAATGGATGGAATTCTTCTTGGTATTTTATTTGCTTTGATTGCGTATGGCATGGCCCTTCAATGGGGAGTAATGAATATTATTAATATTGCACAAGGTGATCTTGTAATTCTTGGTGGTTATATTGCATACTTTATGTATCTTTATGGGATCCATCCAGCATGGGGAGTAATTGTTTCACCTATAATAATGTATTTTGTGGGTATCGGAATTTATAAATTAGTTATTAATAAAGTTGTAGATAGAGACTTATTTATATCAATTCTAGCGACATTTGGGATTAGTATTCTTTTTATGCAATTAATGAATTTTGCATTTGGTGCAGACGTTGTTCTCGCAAACTCTGGTTATGGAACAACAATGTTATTTAATAATTCTGTAGTTTTACCCAATTCAAAAATATTTGCAGCAATCATAAGTATTATTTTTGCAATTGGTTTAGTTATTTATATGAAGAAATCCAAACTTGGACGTGCAATCAGAGCTACAGCTCAGAATGCAAGAGCAGCAAAGATTTTAGGTGTTGATACAGAAAAGGTATACGCAGCAACTTTTGGAATAAATGCAGCTCTTTGTGGTGTTGCTGGAGCATTAATTTCAATAACATTTACTATTCATCCATATATGGGACTACCATACACAATTAGGTCTTTTATGATTGTGATTGTTGCAGGGCTTGGAAATTTACCAGGAGTTGCAATTTCAGGAATGGGACTTGGTGTTTTTGAAGAATTTGCAGACTATATATTGGGAACTGAATTTAGAATTGGTTCAGTATTTCTATTACTTGTATTAATTCTTGTTTACAGACGATTTAAATTATCAAGAAAAAGAGAGTATTTAAAATGATAAAAAAAATTTTAGTCGTTTTGATACTGAACTTAATGTTTTTTAGTAATACTAACTCTGAGGAGAGAAATCTTGAATTAAACAAACTTTTTAATCAGTTAAAAAACAATAGTAATGTTTCAATGGCCTTTGAAGTGGAAAAAAAAATATGGGAAATTTGGTCGATTCATCCTTCAAATAACAGGAAAGGCTATAGGTTAACTGAATTATTAGCACAAGGGTCTTTATTGATAGCCAAACAAGAATTAAATAAAGCTTATGAAATTTTTTCACAAATAATTTTAGCAGATCCTAATTGGCCTGAAGCATGGAATAAACGCGCTACAGTTCTCTATATATTAGGTAGATATCAAGAATCTCAAGAAGATATTAATGAAGTGCTTAAGTTAGAAAAACGACACTTTGGAGCTTTATCAGGACAAGGTTTAGTTCAAACTGAATTGAAAAATTATGAGAAAGCTATCAACAGTTATATAGAAGTACAAAAAATATATCCAGCAATGAAAGCACCAAAAGTTATGATACCTCGTCTTAAAGAATTAATTAAAGGTCAGTCAACATGAACAAAAATAATTTAATTTTATATGCTGTTATTTTGATTTTTGGTTTAGTTGCGCCATTTGTTTTTCCTGCATTTAAAGTTCAATTATCAATACTTTGTGTTTTAATAATTTTAGCAATAACCTGGAATATCCAGGGTGGTGAGATGGGATATAATTCTTTTGGTAATATTTTATTCTATGGACTAGGAATGTATCTTTGTGCATCCGTTCAGGTGGGAATGTTTTTTCCTTTAGCTGAATGGACAGAAAGCGGTGGAGAAAAAACGTTTGTTCATACTCCTACTCAATTTTTTCAAGGTTTTGGTGTTGGTTTAGCTGTTGCTGCAATTGTACCAACGATAGTTGCAGGATTAATAGGATATTCAATTCTAGGATTAAGAGGACATTATTTTGCAATCTGTACTCTCGGCTTGGGTGTTGCTGCAGGAGAAATATCTGGAGGAATAGAGATTATAGGCGCAGGACAAGGTTTTACAACTCCACCATTTCCAAATATTGGAAGCCTAGAAGCAAGAGGTGAATTTTTTTATTTTTGTAGCTTTGTTTCACTTGTGCTCACATTTATTGCAGTGAAATCTATTTACTCAACAAGATTTAAATTAGTCCTTAATGCAATAAGAGACAATGAAGACAAAGCTGAAGCAATGGGAATTCAAACAATGAAGTATAAAATTATTGGTTGGATGATTTCAGCATTTTTTTGTGGCCTTGCAGGTGGAATAATGGGAGGTCTTGTTGGATATATAGATTCAACAGATGTTGCATTTGACGGAAGAGAGATGGGAGTATTCATGGTTTTAATGGCAATATTAGGTGGTAAAGGAACTTTATGGGGACCAGTTATTGGAGCAACTATATTCCATATATTTAAGGAAGGTTTTTGGACCTTCTTTCTTGGATGGCAGTATGTTGCTCTTGGAGTTTTAATTGTTGTAATTGTAATTTATTTTCCAGAAGGAATTATGGGTTGGCTCCGAGAAAAATATCCTGAGAGATTTGGTGAAGTAGTTGATGAGGCTGATCGAAAGGCACAGGTAGAACTTAAATGAGTATTTTAGAAGTGAATAATGTTAGCAAATCATTTGGAGGCGTAAAAGCAAATGTTGATATTTCTATGTCTGTTGATAAAGGAAAAATCGTTGGTTTAATTGGTCCTAATGGATCTGGAAAAACAACCTTGTTTAACTCTATCGTTGGTACCTATCCTATAGATCAAGGGTCTATAAAATTTAATAGTAAAGAAGTTTCAGAACTACCGGTTCCGGTAATTGCAAAACTTGGTTTGTTAAGAACATTTCAACAAACAAGAATATATGGAAAATTAAATTGTATAGAAAACATGCTTATTAGTCATAAAGCAAGCGATGAGAGTTTGGTTAAAATATTTTCAAAGATACCTAAAAATTTAACAGAAAAAGCTGAAAATTTATTAAGCTTTGTTGGACTATATCAAAAAAGAAAGTTAAGAGCGGGAGACTTATCTTTTGGTCAACAAAAGTTATTAGAACTTGCAATGGCATTAATGAATGAACCAGAAATGTTATTGTTAGATGAGCCAACAGCAGGCATAAATCCTACATTAATAAACGGAATTATTGATAGACTTATAAAAGTTAATCAAGATTTTGGAATTACGCTATTCGTAATTGAACACAACATGAGAGTAATTATGCAATTAGCAGAGAGCATCTTTTGTTTAGCTCATGGACAAATGTTGGCAAATGGAACACCAGAAGAAATTAAAAATGATAAACGTGTAATTGACGCTTATCTAGGAGCACAATAATGTCAGATCAATATTCAGTTTTAGGAGATGCTCCAAAAAAAGAAGACCTAAAAAAACTTTCTTCAAATACTCATTTAACCATTACTAATTTGTCTGCTGGATATGGAAAAATGGAAATTCTTCACGATTTTGATTTATTTGTGGATAAAGCACAATCTCTTTGTCTAATAGGACCTAATGGAGCAGGCAAATCAACAATTCTTCATTCAATTTATGGTTTTACAAATATTTTTTCTGGAAAAATTGAAATTGAAGGAAAAGAAATTACAAATTTAACCCCTGCAGAAAAATTAAAAACAGTTGGAATAGCTTATATTCTTCAGGATAATTCTGTTTTTCCAGATATGACTGTTGAAGAAAATTTGCTCATGGGCGGATATATAAAAGATAAAACAGAAGAATCTTACCAAGAAGCAGAAAAAATTTTTGAAAAATATGAAAGATTAAGAAATAGAAGAAGTCAACCAGCAAAAGTTTTATCAGGAGGTGAAAGAAGATTGCTTGAAATTTCTAGAGCATTAGTAATGAAGCCAAGTATATTATTAGTAGATGAACCTTCTATTGGTTTAGAGCCAAAATATATAGATATGGTTTTTGAAATCCTTGGAGATCTTCAAAATAATGAAAAGAAAACAATTATTCTTGTAGAGCAGAATGCCAAAAAAGGTCTACAGTTTGCGGATATAGGTTATGTTTTAGTTTCAGGCCAAACTGCTATTGCTGGAGGAGGCGATGAACTATTACAAAATCCTGATGTCGGTAGATTGTTCCTTGGTGGTTAATGATAAATTCCAAATATTTTTTTCAAGGTTTTAGTTGTATCAAAAGGATGGATAGTCCTGCAATTGCACTTGGTTGTTGTTTTATTGCAATTGGATCTTTATTAAAAAACCTTGGTTTTAGTATTCAAGAAAGTATTTTTTCAACATTACTAACTTATGCCTTGCCAGGTTCATTGGTAATGGCTGAGTCATTATTAGTTGGAGCTTCACTAGTAAATATTTTTTTAGCGGTTTGGTTAGTTAATGCTCGTCTTTATCCAATGACAGTTTCTTTAATGCCTTTGTTAATGCATGAAAGTCAACCAAGGTGGAAGTATTATTTATCATGTCACTTCATTGCAGTTTCAGCATGGTTAATAATGAAAAGCAATCATGAGAAAATTAAAAAAGAAAACAGAATAGATTTTTGGATTGGAATTGGAACAGCTACTTGGTCTGTTGCTATTATTGGAACAATAATCGGCTTTATATCTTCTGATTATTTAAATAAAGATATGATGATCGGACTTGCAATAGTTAATCCTGTTTATTTTATGTGCATGATGGTTGGTGCCATGAAAACAATTCAAGTTACTTTATCAGTGATTTTAGGAGCTATTCTAGGTCCGTTGTTTTTCTTTATAACACCTGAATGGTCTATTTTATTTGGTGGATTTACTGCAGGCACGATTGCTTTTTTTGTAGGAGAATTAAATGACAAGTAGCATCGTAATAGTAATTTTAGTTACTTCATTTGCAACATATTTATCTCGATTTTTAGGAGTAGTTAGTTCAGAAAGTATAAAAGAAACTTCAAAATTATTTAGATGGTTTAATTGTCTTGCTTATTCAACTCTAGCAGCATTAATAGCAAGGACAATTATATTTCCAGCAGGAGCTTTAATGGAGACAGATTATTTTATAAGATTTATAATTATTTTAGTTTCCTTAATTATATTTTTTTTAAGCAAAAAGAACTTGGTGTATCCGACCGTTTTTTCAGCAGTTATTTTATCTTTATTAAATAGTTTTTATTAAAAAATGAGTTTTTTAATCTTAGATATTTGAAAAACCAGCTAAAATTGCATAGAGAAGGTTACTATTTATCTATATTAGTAAAAATTATATCTATAAAATAGAGTTGTTCTATTCATTATGATTAATTAAATATCAGCATGTATTTTATAAATCCATTTAAAGGATTGAGGCCAACAGAAGAAAATGCTTCCTCTGTGGTTATTACTAGTACCGATCATTTGTCAGAAGATGTTATCACTGATCATAAAAAAAATAACCCTTGGAGTTATTTGAATGTTTTTAAAGCAGAAAATAATACAAAATCAAAAGAACAATTTGAATTAATGAAAAAAAAATCTATTTTAATTAAAGATAATCGTAGTTCATTTTATATTTATAAAATTTCTACAGGCAACCATGCCCAAGTAGGAATAATTGGCACTGCAAAATTATCAGCCTATGATAATTTACATATTCGAGGGCATGAAGAAATTTTTTTTGAAAGATCTCAAAGAAGAATGAAACAAATGGACAATTTAAATGCGCAAATAGGTCCTATATATGCTGTTTATCCCGATAATAAACTGCTTAATGATTTAGTAGAAAAAGAGTTGGTTAATTCTTCGATATATTCTTTCGAAGGCATGGATGGAAGTAAGCATGAGATGTGGGTTGTTAATGATGAAAAAAAAATTTTAAAAATATGTGATTTGTTTAATTCTATAAACAGAATTTATATTGCTGACGGTCATCACAGAATGGATGCATTATTAAAACTCTCAAAATTTAAGCAGCATCAAAATCACAATCATACTGGAGAAGAAGCATACAATTATTTTATGATAGCAATTTTTCCTACAAGCCAAGCAAGAATACTTGATTATAATAGACTTATAAAAGATTTATATGGTTATTCACCTAAAGATTTTATTAAAGAAATTAAAAAAAAATTTAAAGTGGAAAAACAAAATTCTTCATTCAAACCAAAAAAATCTCAAATATTTGGAATGTATTTAGAAAAACAATGGTATTCTTTGGAACTTAAAGAAAAACCTCATCAAAATTTATTTCACATTATTAATTTAGATATAAATTTATTGCACTACTATTTACTAGAACCCACTTTAGGAATCGGGGATCCTAGATACGACAATAGAATTGATTTTTTAGCAGGTTTTCATGGTTTAGAAGGTATTGAAAAAAAAGTCAATTCAGGTGAAGCAAAAGTTGGCTTTGCATTGTTCGCTACTCAGATGAAAAATGTAATAAGTTTTGCAGATAAAAAATTGAATATGCCTCCAAAGTCAACTTGGTTTGATCCAAAACCTCTAGATGGTTTAGTAAGTTATGATTTTGAATAACTAATCTTTTTTAGTTCTAAAAATTATATATAAAAAAAATATCCATAAAGACTTTAAAAAAGATTTTTTAGGTATATGTTCAGACGAAAAAATTTTTAAACATGAACAAACCATCTATCAAGCCACAAAATCCAAATTTTTCTAGCGGTCCATGTTCTAAACGTCCTGGGTGGAGCATTGATGTTTTAAAAAACGCACCAATTGGAAGATCGCATAGAGCTAAAGAATGCAAAGATAAACTTAATGAAGTAATAATTAAATCCAAAGAAGTTTTAAAATTACCAGATTCATATGTTTTAGGCATAATGACAGGATCAAACACTGGAGCTTTAGAAGCTGCGATGTGGTCTCTTTTGGGTTGTAGAGGAGTTGATGTTTTAGCCTGGGAAAATTTTGGAAAAGATTGGGTAATAGATGTACTTGAACAGTTAAAAATAAAAGATGTAAACAGTTATGTAACTGATTACGGCAGTCTTCCTGATTTAACTAAAGTGAATTTTAAAAATGATGTAATTTTTACTTGGAATGGAACAACTGCTGGCGTTAGAATTCCAAATGGAAATTGGATCCCTGATAATAGAGAAGGCTTAACAATTTGTGATGCAACTTCAGGAATTTTTGCTATGGATATTGATTATAGCAAACTTGATGTAATTACTTGGTCTTGGCAAAAAGTTTTGGGAGCAGAAGCTGCTCATGGAATGTTAGCATTATCTCCACGTGCGCTTCAAAGATTAGAAACACATGTTCCTTCTTGGCCAATTCCTAAATTATTTAGATTAGCAGATAAGAAAAAAATACTTAAAAGTGTTTTTGAAGGAGGTACTATTAATACTCCTTCATTGATTTGTGTAGAAGATGCATTAGATGCTTTGAACTGGGTAGAATCTGTAGGCGGTACAAAAGAATTAGTAAAAATTTCAAACGAAAATTTAAAAATTGTAGAAGACTGGGTTAGTAAGAGTGATTGGATAAAATTCATGTGCGAAGATAAGAATATAAGATCTTCAACAAGTATTACGCTTTTAATTAAAGATGAATGGTTTGCTAAGTTTAATGAAGATGAACAAAGAGGGGTATTAAAAAAATTATTTTCAATTCTAGATAAAGAAGGTGTGGCCAGAGATATTAATGGCTATCCTAAAGCTCCCCCAAGCATAAGAATATGGGGAGGATCAACTGTACAAAATAATGATATTAAAGCTTTATTACCTTGGATAGATTGGGCATACCATTCGGTCAAAAATAATGCCTAAAGTCTTGATATCAGATTCAATGAGCAATGTTGCTCAAAAAATATTTGAGAAAAATAAAATTTCGGTCGATGTAAAAACTGGTTTATCTGAAGAAGAAATTATAAAAATTATTCCTGAATACGATGGCATGGTTGTTAGATCAGCTACAAAAGTAACAAAAAATATAATTTTAGCTGCTAAAAAATTAAAAGTTATAGGCAGAGCTGGGGCTGGCGTAGACAACATTGATGTACCTATAGCAAAAGAAAACAATATGCTAGTTATGAATACACCTGGAGGAAATGCTAATGCTACAGCAGAACATGCATTCGCATTGATCATGTCAGTATTAAGAAAAACACCTTTTGCAAATGAAACAACTCATAAAGGACAATGGGAAAAAAAAAATATTAAAGGAACAGAACTTTCAAAAAAAACTCTTGGAATAGTAGGTTTTGGAAATGTAGGAGTTAGATTAAGTAATTTGGTTAAAGGTTTTGATATGAATATTTTGGTTAACTCTAAATCTTTAGAATCAAGAAAAAAAGATTATCCTCATGTTAAAAATGTTAGTTTTGAAGATTTAATCAGCAACAGTGATATTATAAGTTTTCACTGTAAAGCAACAAAGGATGGCAAACCTTTAATAACTAAAGAGCATTATAAAAAAATGAAACCCACAGCTTATATAATTAATGCAGCACGTGGCAATATAGTTGATGAAAAAGATTTAAACGAAGCTTTGAATGAAAATTTAATTGCAGGAGCTGCATTAGATGTTTATTCAAAAGAACCAGCTAAAGAAAATGTTTTATTTAATAACCCAAAAGCAATATTAACCCCACACATAGCAGCATCAACTACAGAAGCTTCAATAGTAGTTGCTGAAATGGTTGCTAATCAGATATCAGATTTTTTATTAAATGGAGTTAAAATTAATACAGTCTAATTTATTTGTTCATTAAAAGTAGCAAAAGACCTTCAAAATCTATTATTTTTCATTACAAATCATTAGCTGGTTTTGTTGCGTATGATTTTAAGTAGTAATAAAATTTATAAAAAAATAAATGAAACAAGTAGACGGAATTGAAATTTTTGAAGATGAAAAAACAAAAAGGATCATTAATTTAAAAATAGGAGACGAAATCCTTGATAAATTAATTTTTCCTTTTAACAAATTCAATATTACAGCTCTTGAATACAAACCTTTTACTCGATTTACTATTGCAAAAAGTTTGGATGATTTAACTTCAAATAAATTAAGCGAGTTAATGAATTCAATTATAAGAGATAGAAATACAGGATGTTTTGTAATAGGTCCTAAAAAAATTAATTCTAAAATAGATGATAATTTTTTAGTAAAACTTTCAACTGCTATTGCACATCTAATTGGAATTCCAAATCATGATTCTATGGCTGGAAAATATTATGCAAGATTTTTTGTAAAACATAAGGATGACAGCGACTCTTATTTAAGAAAAGCTTATACCAATATGGATCTTCACACTGACGGCACTTATGTAAAAGAAAAAACTGATTGGTTGTTAATGACAAAAATTGAAGAAAAAAATGCTGAAGGCGGAGAAACAACTATGCTCCATTTGGATGATTGGGAGCATTGTGAAGACTTATTTAATGACCCAGTAGGTAGACAAAATTTTATATGGGGATCTCCAAAAAGTAAAAATGTTGACTACAATGTTGAACACCCAGTTTTCTCGGTGGATGAAGAAGGAAGAGCCCAAATATCTTATATTGATCAATTTCCAGAACCAAAAAGTATGGATCAAGGTAATTTTTTACAAAGATTATCCGATGGACTTGAGGAAAGTAAAAATAAGGTAATTATTAAACTTCCAGTAGGATCAGCAATTATTGCTAATAATTATTTTTGGCTTCACGGTAGAAAACCTTTCAAAGAAAATAAAGATTTAACTAGAGAATTGTTAAGAATTAGAGGTTCCTTTTTTAATAATTAAGTATAGAAATTAAAGTTATGAAATTGGGTTTTATAGGAACTGGAAAAATTACATCATCTGTAGTCACAGGCATATGTAGATCAAAGATATCTTTTAAAAAGATACTAGTGTCATCTAGAAATAGAAATGTTGCTAGAAAACTAAAAAAACAATTTAGAAAAGTATCTATTGCAAAAAACAATCAAGAAATAGTTAATTCTTGTAATTGGATTTTTTTGGCTGTTACTCCGCCTGTAGGTCAAAAAATTATTAAACATTTAAAATTTAGATCAAGCCAAACAATTATTAGTTTTATTTCTACAATGACTTTACTTCAACTTAAAAAAGCCATTAAAGTGAAAGCAAAAATTGTAAGAGCAATACCACTACCACCAATTTCATTAAGAAAAGGCCCAGTTCCTGTTTTTCCACCCAATAAAAAAGTTAGAAACTTTTTTAATAAACTTGGAACAACAGTTGAGATTAAAAATGAAAAATTATCAAAAAACTTTTGGGCTACTTCAGGAATGATGGCACCGTTTTACGAATTGTTGAACACAATGTCAAATTGGTTAGTTAAGCGTGGTGTTAAAAGAGATAAAGCTCAAAAATATATTACTTCTCTTTTTGTGGCATTATCTGAAGATGCTGCTGTAAATTCCAAAAAAGATTTAAAACATTTAGTAAAAGAATCCCAAACTCCAAGAGGACTTAACGAACAAGGGGTTAAAGAACTAAGAAAAGCTGGCTTCTATAGATCAACCGAAAAAACATTAAATAGTATTCTTAAAAGATTAAACAAAGTATAATTTTCTATGCAGTCAGATACAAATATTCTGCAAATAGATAATCTTTCAAAATATTTTGGTGGCTTGGCTGCCGTATCTAATTGCTCCATAAAAATAAAAAAAGGATCTATTACTGGAGTAATTGGACCCAATGGATCCGGAAAAACAACTTTATTTAATTTAATTGCTGGTAATTTAAAAACTTCTAAAGGAACTGTTTTATTTAATAATGAAAATATCACCGATGTTCCTGCTTATGAACTGTTTTCAAAAGGCTTACTTAGAACTTTTCAAATTGCTCACGAATTTACAAATTTAACAGTACTTGAAAATTTAATGATGGTTCCAGGAAACCAATTAGGAGAAAGCATTGTTAACGCTTTATTAAAACCAGGTTTAGTAAATAAAGAAGAAGAACAAGTTAGAAAAAAAGCTTATGAAGTAATTGATTTTTTAAACCTTAAACATCTAGCAAATGAATTAGCAGGAAATCTGTCAGGTGGACAAAAAAAACTTTTAGAACTTGGAAGAACCATGATGGTAGATGCAAAATTAGTTTTATTAGATGAGGTAGGTGCAGGAGTAAACCGAACATTATTAAAAGAAATTGGAACTTCAATTCAAAGATTAAATAAAGAAAAAGGTTATACGTTTTGCATGATTGAACACGATATGGATTTTATTAGCCGTTTATGTGACCCAGTTATTGTAATGGCCGAAGGTTCTGTTTTGTTTGAAGGAACTTCAGACGAAGTAAAAAAAAATGACCGAGTTATTGAAAGTTATTTAGGCAGACGTTCGATAACAGAGAAAGGAAATAGTTAATGGCATTTTTTGAAGGAAAAGAAATGACAGGAGGATATGGTGGTCCTGATATTATAACTTCTTGTACAGTGGATGTTAATAAAGGAGAGATTGTTGCTATTTTAGGACCTAATGGGGCTGGAAAATCTACTGCCATGAAAGCAATGCTTGGCTTGATTAATTTAAAATCTGGAACAGTTACAATTGATGGAAAAGATATTTCAAATTTATCTCCTCAGGATAGAGTTAGGCAGGGTATTTCTTTTGTTCCACAAACAAGAAATGTCTTTACTGGATTAAGTGTTAAAGAAAACCTAGAGATGGGAGCTTTTTTAAGAAAAGGTGATTTAGAAAAAGTTATTGAAGAAATTTATGAATTATTTCCCATCTTAAAAGAAAAACAATCACAACTCGTTGGAGAATTGTCTGGAGGTCAAAGACAACAAGTGGCTTTAGGAAGAGCATTAATGATAAAGCCTTCAGTACTAATGTTAGATGAACCAACAGCAGGTGTATCACCAATTGTTATGGATGAATTATTTGATCACATAAAAAAAGTGAAACAAACAAATGTAGCCATAATAATGGTTGAACAGAATGCAAAGCAAGCACTTAGTATTTCTGATCGAGGTTATGTTTTAGTAACTGGAGAAAATAGATATTCAGGTACTGGAAAAGAATTATTAAACGACCCAAGAGTAAGAAGCTCTTTTTTAGGTGGATAATATGGATTTTGTAAATGCGATAATATTGTTATTAAATTATATTATTGTTCCAGCTTTATCTTATGGCTCGCAACTAGCTCTTGGCGCTATTTTTGTAACTTTAATTTATGGAATTCTAAGATTTGCAAACTTTGCAACAGGAGACATGATGTCTTTTGGTACTATGTTTGCAGTTTTGCTTACATGGTATTTTCAATCACTTGGAATAAGTTTAGGAGTATTGCCAACAGCTTTACTCACCATTCCTTTTGCCATTATTATGATGATTTTATACATGCTGACTATAGACAAATTTGTTTTTAGTTATTATCGAATGAAGAAAAGTCCATCAGTAATGTTAGCCATGGTTAGTATTGGAGTAATGTTTGTAACTCAAGCAATTGTTAGAATAATTATTGGTCCTTTTGATAGAAGATTTTTTGATGGTGAAAGATTTATTTTGAAAGCCAATGAATTTAAAGAAATGACAGGTCTAAATGAAGGATTAACAGTAAAATCAACTCAAGTACTAACAATAATTATAACTGCAATTGTTGTTTCAATATTATTTTGGTTCTTAAATAAGACAAAAACTGGGAAAAGCATGCGTGCTTATTCAGACAATGAAGATTTAGCTTTATTATCAGGAATTGATCCAAAAAGGGTAGTCATGATTACCTGGATGATAGCTGGAATTTTAGCAACGATAGGAGGTGTTTTGTATGGTTTAGATAAAAGTTTTAAACCATTTACTTATTTTAACAATATGCTTCCAATATTTGCAGCAGCAATTGTTGGCGGCATTGGAAATCCCTTCGGAGCTTTCCTAGGCGGGTATGTAATAGCATTTTCAGAAATATTTATAACTTATGCATACAAGAAATTTTTTATGTATGTTCTTCCCGAAAGTATGGAGCCCAATTCATTAATACAATTATTGTCTACTGATTATAAATTTGCAGTGTCCTTTTCAATTTTAGTGATAGTTTTACTATTTAGACCCTCGGGTATTTTCAAAGGAAAAGTTTTATGAAGCAATATGCAAATGTAGTTACTGCTTATTTAATAATGATAGGACTTATAATTTTAGTAGGGGTTTTTCAGTCATGGAATATAGCTTTAGCAATATTAAATTTTTGCTTAATTTCTGCAGTGATGACGATGGGAGCAAATATTCAATGGGGGTATGCAGGCTTAATAAATTTTGGAATTATGGGTTTTACAGCCCTTGGCGGATTAGCAGCAGTTTTAATTTCGGTGCCACCTGTAAAAGAAGCTTGGCAGGTAGGTGGCCTAAGCATGTTGTTTTGTCTTGTTATAATTGTTTTAATTGTTTTTAGTGTTCGTTACGTTTTAAAAAATTTTAAAAATGCAAAAAGAAAAAATATTTATGTTGCAGCAATTATTATTGCAGGTTTAATTATTTTAAGGATAATTTCTGGTCCGGCCATAGATTCCATAGAAGCAGTTGAACCTGCTAAAACTGGTTTTTTAGGAGGATTGGGACTTCCAATAATATTCTCATGGATTGCAGGGGCATTTTTTGCAGCTGGTTTAGCATATATTATTGGTAAAGTTGCACTAGGACTTAGAGCAGATTATTTAGCAATTGCAACTTTGCTTATTTCTGAAATTGTAATAGCTGTCATTAAACATGAAGATTGGTTGGCAAGAGGGGTTAAAAATGTAATTGGGTTAAAAAGACCAGTTCCCTACGAAGTTGATCTACAAAGCGAACAATGGTTTATCAATTTGGTTGCAAAATGGAACAGCGGAACTTTAGATTTAATTTCTACTACTACAGAAAAACAAGCTGCACTTGCTCAATTAGTAATCGAGTCATCATCTGTATTTGTAAAACTTTGTTACTCTGGACTTTTTATAATTGTAGTAGCAATTTTATTAATTGTTACTCAAAAAGCACTTTATTCTCCTTGGGGAAGAATGATGAGAGCCATAAGAGATAACGAAGAAGCTGCAAATGCAATGGGAAAAAATGTTGTTAAACAACACTTGTTAATTTTTGTCTTAGGCTCCGCAATTGTTGGAATTGCTGGAGCTATGATGGTTACACATGATGGATTATTTACTCCAGGAAGTTATCGACCTCTGAGATATACATTTTTAATATGGGTTATGGTTATAATTGGCGGAAGTGGAAATAATTTCGGAGCAGTACTGGGCGGTTTTGCAGTTTGGTTTTTATGGATTGAAGCAGCACCAATTGCTCTATTTTTAATAAATTTCTTTACTTATAGTCTTGCTGAAACAAATGCTTTTAAACTTCATTTGATAGAAAGTGTTCCATATTTTAGATTTTTAATGATGGGTATTGGACTTTTATTAATTATGCGCTATAGACCCAAAGGAATATTGCCTGAGAAAATTATTAAGCAATAATTGTCACATTGAAAAAATTTAAAATAGTTTGTATTAATAATCTTATGAAAAAAATTTTAACATTAATTTTTGTACTTTTTACTTTTGAATCCATAGCAATAGAGAAAAAAACCACTTTTACTGTAGAGGCATTTAATGAAGCCCAAAAAGCCGGTAAAACAATTGTTATTAATTCTTGGAATAAATCTTGTGGTACATGTGCTAGACAAACAAAAATACTTAATGAAGCTCAAAAAGATTTTCCCGATGTTTTATTTTTAAGTTATGAGCAAACTAAACATAAAGATATTGCAAAATTATTGAATGTAAATTTTTGGGCAACAATTATTATTTACAAGAATAGTAAAGAGGTTGTAAAAGAAATAGGAGTAACGAGTAAAAGTGACATATATTCTCTTATTAAAAAAGAGATTTAATGTATTACATTCTTTTCGGAATAGCACTTGGGCTTATTTTTTACCTTGCGGATAAATACATATTTTAGTTTTTATTTAAAATAGGTATAGTCCAGTAATGGATTTTAATCATTTCTTAACTAGCTACATGCCTGACACATCTGTTGGATCTAAGGTTCATTTCCAAAATATGATTGATCAAGCAGTAT
>CACLNK010000011.1 GCA_902608305.1 uncultured Pelagibacteraceae bacterium
CAAATTCTCCATTTGTAAGTCTTTCATTAACAATATTTGATATAGCTTCATAACCAACAGCTTTAACTCCACCTAAAGCATAATAAAAATTGTTATTATCTGATCTAAAATCAGCAAAGCATTTATTAATATCTGGTCTTATAATATTAATATTTAATCTTTTAAGTTCTTCATAAAATTCACTAAGTTTATTTTGATTTGAAATATCCATTGTCATAGAAGCTGAAAAAAATTCATGAGGAAAATAAGTTTTTAAATATGCTGTTTGATAAGCTATAATTGCGTAAGCTGCTGCATGACTTTTATTAAAACCATACTCTGCGAACGGTTCAATTTTTAAAAAAATACTTGCCGCTACTTCTTTGTTTATTTTGTTTTTAACAGCCCCCTCAATAAACCTTTGTTTTTGTTTTTCTAACTCAGCTCTTTTCTTTTTACCCATTGCTCTTCTTAAAATATCTGCCTCTCCAGCAGTAAAACCTGAAAGTTTTTGAGCTATTTGCATAACTTGTTCTTGATAAATAATTACACCGTATGTTGGTTTAAGAATATCTTCTAATAATGGATGTAGATAATCAGGATTTAATCTACCGTGTTTACAATCATTGTATGTTGATATGTTATTCATAGGTCCAGGACGATATAAAGCAACAAGCGCAATAATATCTTCTAAATGATTAGGTTTCATTTGAATTAAAGCTTCTCTCATACCTGTACTTTCAAGTTGAAATAAACCAACTGTTTTGCCACTAGAAAGTAGATCAAAAACTTTTTGATCCTCAAAGTTAATATTTTCAATTTTAAAATCCTTGTTTGTTTTATTAACTAGTTTTTGAGTTTTATTAATAACTGTTAAAGTTTTTAAACCCAAAAAATCAAATTTTATTAAGCCAGCATTTTCTGCAGAATACATATCAAACTGAGTAGAGGGTAATAACAAATTTGCAGAGCTATCTTTATATAAAGGAACTATTTCGGTAAGTTTTTTATCAGCTATTACAACACCAGCGGCATGAGTTGCAATGTTCCTATTTAAACCTTCTAATTTTAATGAGAGATCAGTTAATTTTTTAACTCGTGAGTCGTCGCTAATTAGTTTTTGAAGTCTTGGCTCTCTATTGATGCATTCAATTAAACTTAAAGGCCGTGAAGGATCAAATGGTATCATTTTGGATATACTGTCAACAAATCCATATGGCAATCCAAGAACTCTACCAACGTCTCTAATTACCATTCTGGCTTTTAATTTTCCAAAAGTAATTATATGAGCAACACTATCTTTGTATTTTTTTGTTAAATATTCAAATACAAGGTCTCTTTTTTCTTCACAAAAGTCGATATCAAAATCAGGCATTGATATCCTGTCAGGATTTAAAAATCTTTCAAAAATCAAATTAAATTTAATTGGATCAACATCTGTAATAGACAAACACCATGCTACTAAAGATCCTGCACCTGACCCTCTTCCTGGTCCAACAGGTATATCGTTATTTTTAGCCCACTTAATATAATCTGATACAATCAAAAAATAGCTAGCATATTTCATTTCAGTAATAATTTTTAACTCATGTTTTAGTCTATTTCTGTATTTTATAAATTTTTCATTTGAAATTAAATTTTCATTTTTAATATTAAATATTTTTAAAAATTTATCTTTTAATCCTTTTTCAGATTCTTTTGTTAACACTCCGTCCGCGTTGCCACCACTTTTTTCAGAGCTAATATTTGGTAGAACAGGTTTAGAAAGTACAGGCCTAAAATTACATCTAAAAGGTAAATTATAATTATTTTCTAATGCTTCTGGAATGTCAGAAAATAATTCAGACATTTCATCATCTGTTTTAAAGTAATGTTGATCGCTAAACTTAATTCTATTGTTTTCACTGACATGAGTTTTGTTACCAATACATATCAAGGCATCATGAGCTTCATGCATATCTTTATGTAAATAAAAAACTTCGTTGGTTGCTATAATTGGTGTTTTTAAATCATTTGATTGTTGTAAATTATATTTCTCAAAAGATTTTTCATTTTGGTCTCCATGTCTTTGAATTTCTAAGTAAAATCTATCAGCGTATGTAGATAAAAGCTTTTGATAAACTTGCTGTATTTGAAAAAATCTTCCTTTATCGAATAATTTACCAAATAAACCTTGTATTGATCCTGATAATATTAATAAACCTTCGCCATTTTTGTATAATTCTGTAATATCAACATGAGGGTCTAAAAGAGTGTTATTTTCTAGATATGATTTTGAAGATAGTTCAATTATTTTTTTATAACCTTTATCGTTTAAGGCTATCAAAGAAATAAGCCCAATCGTATCTTCTAATTTAAAATTTATTTGTGTTCCTATAATTGGTTGTGTCCCAACTTTGGATATGCTCTCAGCAAATTCTAAAGCACCGCAAAGATTCGACGTGTCTGACAGACCTACACTTTGAACTTTTCTTTCTTTACAGAAATTTTTTAGACTGTCAATTTTAATAGCACCTTCGCAAATAGAGTATTGTGTATGTATTTTTAAATGATTAAATTTGTGTTTACTTATTTTTGACATTGATGCTTTTTATATTACCATCAATTATTTCTAATTTACAATCAGCCATATTTGCAAAAAATCTATTATGAGTTGCATAAATTATTAATCTATTTAAATTTTTTAATTTGTATAAAATTTTAAAAACTTCCTTAGCAGTTGACTGATCTAGACTGCCTGTGGGTTCATCTGCTAAAATAATTTCTGGCTCATTAATTAATGCTCTAGCTATAGCAATTCTCTGCATTTCACCCCCTGAAAGTTCTGATGGATAGTGATCTACTCTTTTACCTAATCCCATTTTATTAATAATTTTATTAGCATCATCTACAGCTTTATTCTTATTGTTATCTATAGATAACCTAGCAAGGTAAACATTTTCTAAAGCCGTAAAATCAGGCAAAAGATTATTTTGTTGATATATAATTCCAATTTTATTAGCCCTAGTAATATCATTTGAAACCGAGTCTGAAAAATTAACATTTTTATTTGCAATTTTAATTGAGCCTTTTGAAGGTTTGTCAATTAAAGATAATAAATTTAATAACGTAGACTTTCCTGAGCCAGAAGGTCCAACTAGTGAATATATTTTACCTTTTTTAAAATTATAACTAATTTTATTTAAAACTGTAATTTTTTTGTTAGTTAAAAAAAATTTTGAAATTTTATCAAGTGTAATTATATTATTCATATTTTAATGCTTTAACTGGATCTAACTTTGAAGCTTTTATTGCGGGAAATATAGAGACTAATATTGTAATTAATATCGAACAAATAGAAATTATAAAAATAGAACTAATATTAATTTCAGAAGGCATTTTACTCAAAAAATAAATTTCTTCAGGGAATAAACTAATATTAAACATGTTGCTTAAAAATGCTCTTAAATTTTCCACGTATAAAGAAAATATAACACCTAAAAAAATACCAAAAATAGTTGCCGAACTTCCAATAATAATTCCAATTAAAAAAAAAATTTTAGCAATTGATTTATTTAATACACCAATGGATTTCAAAATTGCTATTTCACGAGTCTTATTTTTAACTAAAATGGTTAGCCCAGAAATAATATTGAATGCAGCAACAATAATTATCAATGATAAAATTATAAACATGACATTGCGTTCAACTTTTAAAGCTGAAAAAAGCGAACTATTCATATCTGCCCATGTATAAATAATTTCATTAATAAAAATTGATTGTATCTTTATTTTTATTTTTTCAATATTTTGAGGATCTTTTAAATAAATTTCTAGATTTCGATCTTTTTTGTTTAGATCAAAAAAGTTTTCTAAGGAATTAATGTTAATAAATGCTATATTTTGATCAAAATCTGCAAGACCACTGCCAAAAATTGAACTAACTAAAAATGTTTGTTGTTTGGGCAAGTTACCAATTATAGTTCCAACACCTGATGGAGACATAATGATAATTTTGTCTCCTATTTGTAAATTTAAACTATGACTAAGTTCTTTACCTATAGAAATGTTGTAATCAACTAAATTATTTGAATTACCAATAAAATTTTCCTGCTTTATAATCTCAAGTTTAGAAAAATCTTTTTTACTATAGCCTCTTAAAACTATACCTTTGGTATAATCTTTGTTTATAACTACTGCTTCACCAGTATTACTTAAAATCAATTCATCAGATATTAATTTAAGATCAGTATTATTTAATTTTTTAATATCAATAGGTTTGTCATAAGATTTCACTGTAACATGAGAGTTAAAACCAACTATTTTATTTATAAGTTCAGTTCTAAAACCATTCATCACAGACATAACTATTATTAAAACAGCCACACCTAAACTGATTCCAATAAATGAAAAAATGGAAATGATATTTAGAAAACCATCTTTTTTTCTAGTTTTTAAATATCTAAAAGCAATTTCTTTTTCTAATGTAGATATCAAATATTTTCTTTTTGTTCAGTTAAAATTTTTACTATTTGTTCTAAAGATAAACTTTGTGGATCTTTTCCAATTTCTACAAACTCAATCAAATCTCCATGAGATTTTTTACCTAAAAGTATTTGATAAGGAACACCAATAAGATTAAATTTTTTCATTTTTGATGAAAAATTTTCATCTGTATCATCTAAAATTACATCTATATTTTTGTTCTTTAAAAAATTATAAATATTTTTAGATTTTTCTAAGCTTGAAGCTTCATTTTTATTAATTAATGGAATTATAGCAACCTCATATGGTGCAACAGATAATGGCCATTTCATAACTTCATCTTTTTCGTTATATTTTGCTTCAATGATTGCACCTACTAATCTTGAAACACCAACTCCATATGAACCCATTTTAACAAAGTCTTTTTTTCCACCAGGTAAATCTACACCAGCATTCAATGGCTTAGAATACTTATCACCAAAATAAAATATATGACCAACCTCAATGCCTTTTGTAGTTAATCTATAATCTTCTGGAACTTTTTTTTCAAAATCATTTTTATTAAATTTTTCATCAGTTACAGCATAAAATTTTTCATACTTTTTTCTTAATTCTTCTAAAGATTTTTTTTCTATTTTTGATCCATCACTATTAAGATCAAAAATTCTTTTATCAGTAAAAATTTTACTTTCACCTGTATCAGCTAAGATAATAAATTCATGTGAAAGATTTCCACCTATGGGGCCAGTATCTGCTGCCATAGGTATTGCTGTTAACTCCAATCTTTTAAAAGTTTTCAAATATGAAAGAAAAAATTTATTATATGAAAATAAAGCTTCTTCATCACTTATATCAAATGAATAAGCATCTTTCATATAAAATTCTCTACATCTCATAATTCCAAATCTTGGTCTTAACTCATCTCTGAATTTCCATTGAATGTGATATAGTAATTGTGGGAGAGATTTATAGGATTTAACACTTGATCTAAATATTTCTGTAATTAATTCTTCATTAGTAGGTCCATACAGCATTTCTCTATTTTGACGATCTTTAATACGAAGCATCTCTTCACCATATTCATCATACCGTCCACTTTCTTTCCAAATATCACTTGATTGGATAGTTGGCATCAACAACTCTTGAGCACCTATTCTATTCTGCTCTTCTCTAACTATTTTTTCGATTTTTTTCATTACCTTAAAACCTAAAGGTAACCAAGAATAGATGCCTGCAGAAGATTGTTTGATCATTCCTACTCGTAGCATTAATTGGTGGGATTTAATCTTTGCTTCCGCTGGGTTGTTTTTTAGAATTGGTATAAATGATTTTGATATAAACATTTTAGTAACTATATTATTTAGTTATAAGTATTCATACTCTTAAATTTTAACTATATTAATATTTGTAAAAGGTTTTTTACCAGTTTTTTCTTTTGTGTATTTTTTACATGCAATTTTTAAAGCATCTATTAAGTTATGCTCTTGTTTTTTGCTATTTAATGAAAATTTTTTTGTAGTACTTTCTATCTCTTCTTCTAAACCATAAATAAACTCTTCCTCCTCTATAATTGGAAGTCCTTTAAATGATAAAATTGGTCTTTTATGAATATTTCCTTTAGGTGTTACTAAAATAGTAACTTCCATATAGCCATTATTACTTAGATTTTTTCTTTCTTTAATAGAGCTAGAATCTTCATCAACGCTTATATTTCCATCTACATATAATCTTCCACTTGGGGCTTTATCATAAACTTCAGGTTTTTTTCCGGGAAAAATTTTTACAATATCACCATTCTCTACTTGAACAGGATAGGCAACTTGCATTTCTTTAGCAAAATTAATATGTTCAATCATATGTCTATGTTCCCCGTGAACAGGAATAACACATTTAGGTTTAATCCAATTATACATATCTTTAAGATCGTCTCGATTAGGATGTCCTGAAACATGTACAAATTCACTTTCTTCAGAAATTACTTCGATTCCATCTTTTACAAGTTGATTATGAAGTTTGTATAATTTTCTTTCATTGCCAGGAATAATTTTTGATGAAAAAATTACAGTATCTCCTTTTTCAATAAGTACATCTGGATGAACATAGCTTGAAATTCTCATCATTGCTCCCATAGGTTCTCCTTGACTTCCTGTGCAAAGATAAACAATTTTTTCTCTAGATATTTTTTTGGCTTCTCTGGGATCGATTGGCTCAATAACGTCTTTTAAATAACCACATTGTCTTGCAGCTTTAAATATTCTATGCATAGATCTTCCAACTAAAGATATCTGTCTCCCTGTTTTTTCTGCGCAATAGAATATAGTTTCCATACGAGCAACATTTGATGCAAAAGATGTAACAATAATTCTTTTTTTAAGTCTTTGCATAATATTAAGAATGCTTTTTCGAACATCAAGTTCTGATCCAGATTTTCCAATACTAAAAACATTTGTTGAATCGCATATCATTGCTAAGACACCTTCATCACCAATTTCTTTCAATCTATCAGAATTAATTTTACCACCAATTAATGGGTTGGGATCAACTTTCCAATCACCGGTATGCAATATAACGCCAGCTGGAGTTTCTATTCTTAATCCATTTGGTTCTAATATAGAATGAGTTAGGGTTATAAATTCAATGTTAAAAGGATGTAAATTAACTTTTCCATTTAAATCTACAATCTTTAAATTGTTGCCAATATCTATGCGTTTTTCTTTAAACTTTTCTTTTATTAAAACTGCAGTAAAAGGAGTGGAAAAAATTTTACATTTTATTTGAGGCCATATATGAGCTATTGCTCCTATATGATCTTCATGAGCATGAGTAAGTACAATACCTAAAAGATCATCCTTTTTATCAATAATAAAACCTGGATCTGGATATATTAAATCAATTCCAGGTAAAGAATCATCAGCAAATGTTACTCCAATATCAACCATAATCCATTTTTTATTGTCAGGTTTTCCATAAGCAAAAAGATTCATATTCATGCCTATTTCACCTGATCCTCCTAAAGGACAAAATAACAATTCTTCTTGCATATATTAAAAATTAAATAACTTTGCTGTTTTAATGAGGCCTTTTATTGTTATGTCTTTATCTATAATAACTTTTGATTTTAAAGCTCTTACAAAAAACTTTGAAAAACCGCCAGTAATTATTATTTTAAACGATTTTTTAGTTTCTTTCTTGATTAATTCAATAATATTATCAATTAACCCTATGTAGCCCCAAAAAAATCCTGATCTAACAGCGTTTACTGTATTTTTTCCTATTACTCTATTCATTTTTTTTAAATTCATAGAAGGTATTAATGTTGCTTTATTTATTAATGTATTAAGTGATAAATTAATGCCAGGAGCGATAACTCCTCCATTATATACATTACCAATAACAACATCAAAAGTAGTAGCTGTTCCAAAATCTAATATTATAAAATTTTTATTTTTTGAAATTACTGCTATTGAATTTGCTAATCTATCTGATCCTATCTGTTTTCTGTTAACTTTTATTTTCATTATTTTGTTTAAACTTAATTTTTTTAATTCAATACATTTAATTTTAAATTTTTTTTTTATAAAAGATTTAATTAATTTGAATTGATTTGGAACAACACTAGAAAATAATGATTTTTTTATATTTATTTTTTTTTTAATAATAAAATATAAATTTTGAAATAATAAAGAATTATTAATTTTTTGAGTTGGTAAAACCAATCTTTTAATAATTTTATAATTAGAATTAATTAAGCATATTTTAGTTTCGGTATTTCCTATATCTCCAATCAATATCATTATATTACCTTTTGTGACTTCAAGAATGTTACATATATATTTTTAAGTTCCTTAGAAATTTTATCTACACTAATTTTAGAATCTGTTAAATCATATAAATTAGTAGTTGAATACTCTTTAATTTTAGGGCTTTTAATTAAATTTAACCCAATGCCTACTATTAAATACTTATTATCATTTTTTTGAATAGTTTCCTGCAAAATTCCACATATTTTTTTTTTATTTATTAAAATATCGTTAGGTAATTTTAATTTAATTTTTTTTTTATAATATTGAGAGATTAATTTTATAATTAGTTTTGTATTAGTTTTTGTTAATTGTTTTAAAGTTAGATTTATTTTTTCTAAACTAAAAAAAATTGAAATAAAAAGATTTCCTTTATAAGAAATCCATTTTTTTCCCCTTTGACCACGTCCTTTTTTTTGTTTTTCTGCTAACACAAAACCTGCTTTAATATTTTTTTGTTTTATTAAATTTATAGCTATATCGTTAGTACTATTTACAAATTTATAATTAAAACTTTTAATTATCATTAAATTATATTTATTTTTGATACGAAATTAATTAACCCACTTGGATAAATAAAATATAATAGTATTAATAATGTAGATACTGTTAGTGAAATTTTTAATCCAAAATGGTGGTCTTGATCATATTTTTCTTTTGGTGTATCAAAATAAATAATTTTTATAATTTTTAGATAATAAAATGCTGAAACTACTGTAGTTACGAGTCCTACAATTGCCAAAAAATACATCGATTCTTCAATCACTGACATAAATATATAAAATTTTGCAAAAAAACCTGCCATTGGTGGAATCCCTGCTAAAGAAAATAATAAAATCAACATAGACAAAGATATTATTGGGTGATTTTTTGATAACCCTGATAAATCTTCTAGATTGTCAAAAAATTCATCTTTTCTTTTCATCATAAATAAACAGCAAAAAAATCCTAAATTCATTATTAAATAAATGCAGATATAAATAATTGAACTTTGTATTCCAGAATTTGTACCAACTGCTAATCCAGCTAAAGCATAACCCATGTGCCCAATCGAACTATAGGCTATAAGCCTTTTTAAATTTTTTTGTCCAATTGCAGACACAGCGCCAAATATCATTGAAGCTAATGATAAAAAAATTATTATCATTTGCCATTGGTCTATTAAATCAACAAAAGGAACATATAAGAATCTAATAAACACGGTTAAAGCCGCCACTTTTGGAACTACTGCAAAAAATAAAGTTACTGATGTGGGTGACCCTTCATAAACATCAGGAGCCCACATATGAAACGGAACAGCTGATATTTTAAATGCTAAGCCAACTAAAATAAAAACTATACCAAAAATGTTTCCATATTCTGAGGAATGAATATTTTCGGAAATTAAGTAAAAGTTTGTAGATCCTGAAAAACCATAAATTAAAGAACATCCATATAAAAGTAAACCTGAAGATAATGCACTAAGAACAAAATATTTTATGCCGGCTTCTGATGATTTGGTTTTATCTTTATTAAAAGCTGCTAAAACGTATAAGGATAATGATTGAAGTTCTAAACCAATATAAAAAACAATCAGATCATATGCACTGATCATTACCATCATTCCTAAAATAGAACTTAAAATTAAGATTGAATATTCAATTGTAAAAATTTTTTCTAACTTTGTGTACTTATATGAACTGAATAAAACAAAAATTCCTGAAATAATTGTAATGATTTTCATAAAAGTAGATAACTGATCTATTTTATAGCTATTATTAAATAAATATACTTCTTGGCCAGATGGAAAATTAATAATCAATCCTAAAGTAATTAACAATGTAACGATAGATAAAATATAAACTATGCCAGAGCCATTCTTTTTAAAAACTCCCAGCATTAGTAAAAACATTATCCCTAAAGAAATAAAAATCTCAGGAAGAATAAAATTTATATTTTCCATATTTATTTAGTTAAGCTTAATTTGTAATTGTATGTGTCTATTAAATTGCTAATAGATGCTTCTATAGTATTTAATAAAGGTTCCGGGTAAAATCCAAAAAATAAAGTTGGTATAGCCAGGCACATTAAAATAAAAATTTCAGATTTATTTAAATCTAGCATTTTTACCAAATCTTTATTAATAAGTTCTCCAAATATTACCCTTTTATATAACCAAAGCATATAAGCGACCGCTAAAATAACACCTAAACTAGCAATAGTAGCTACTAAGAAACTTTTTTTAAAAACTCCCATAAGAATTAGAAATTCTCCAACAAAACCACTTGTACCTGGTAGCCCTACAGCCGCTAACGTAAATACCATAAAAAATACAGCGTACTTAGGCATTATAGATGCAAGTCCACCATAAGTTTTTATTAAACGAGAATGCATCCTGTCATAAACTACACCAACACACAAAAATAATGCTGCTGAAACTAATCCATGACTAATCATCTGCACAATTCCTCCCTCTAAACTTTGTTGGGTTACTGTGAAAATACCAAGTGTAACATACCCCATGTGTGCAACAGAAGAATATGCAATTAATTTTTTCATATCCTCTTGCATAAGAGCAACTAAAGAAGTGTAAACTATTGCAACCAAACTTAGCACATAAATTAATGGGACAAAATTTTCTGAAGCTATAGGAAATAATCCAATTGAAAATCTAATAAATCCATAACCTGCCATTTTTAGCAAAATTGCTGCTAACAAAACGGACCCCGCTGTTGGTGCTTCAACATGGGCATCTGGTAACCAAGTATGAAATGGCCACATTGGTGTTTTGACTGCAAAAGAACTAAAAAATGCTAACCACAATAAATTTTGGTAATTTTCACCTATTCCTAAATTATATAATTCAACAATGTCTGTAGTACCATTAATCCAATATATAGAAATAATGGCAATTAACATCAGAACAGATCCTAGTAAAGTAAATAAGAAAAACTTGAATGCCGAATAAACTCTTCTGGCACCTCCCCAAATTCCAATTATCAAAAACATTGGAATTAAACCACCTTCAAAAAATAAATAAAAAATTACTAAGTCCAATGAACAAAAAACACCAATCATTAAACTTTCCATTATTAAAATAGCTATTAAAAATTCTTTTAATTTTGTTGTAATGGTTTTGTTTACCGAAATAATACAAAGTGGAGTAATTAATGTTGAAAGAACAATAAATAAAATTGATATTCCATCTATGCCAACTTTATAATTTATAAATCCTGGAAGCCATGATCTGTTTTCAACAAATTGAAAGTCGGTTATATTTGGATCAAAAATGTACCAAAGATATAAAGAAATAAAAAAGTTTGAAAAAGAAACAAATAGAGCAACATATTTCGAACTTTGATAATTAGTTTGATCTTTTGATTTTGACAAAAGAATAAATATCGCTCCTACTGAAGGTAATAAAATTAATGAAGATAAAATTGGAAAGTTCATTATATAACTATTAAATATGTAAGAAGCGCGGAAAGACCAAGGAGCATGATAAATGCATATTGATAAATATATCCACTTTGAAATTTAACAGCTTTGTTTGATAGTTTTTTAATTACGTTAGAAATTCCATCTGGTCCAAATCTATCAATAGTTTTGACATCAATATTTTTCCAAAAGAACATTCCTATGCTTTTAGTTGGTCTAACAAATAAATAGTCGTATAATTCATCAAAGTACCATTTATTAAGCAAAAAATTATAAAGAGGTTTATTTTCGTTAACTAACCAATTTGTAATATCTTTATTTTTTACAAATAAATAATAAGAAATAGGTATAGACAAAACTACTATGATAGGTGTGGAATAAACTATCCATGAAGGTGGATGATCAGTGCTTAGTGGTGATAAAAATTTAATAGAGTTAGCCCAAAATTCATTACTGCCATCATGCCCAATAAATAATTCTTTAAAGAAAAAACCAGCAAATATAGATCCAATAGCAAGAATTATAAGTGGCACCAACATTACATATGGGGACTCGTGTATTTTTTTTATTTTTAATTTTTTATTTTCGTAAGTACCGTGAAAAGTTTTAAAAATTAAACGCCATGAATATATAGCTGTCAATAAAGCAGTAAATATACCTACTACAGCAGCATAATACCCAGCAGTATTGCCTTTTAAATAAGCAAATTCAATAATTGCATCTTTAGAATAATAACCTGATAAGAAAGGAAATCCTGTTAAGGCAAGAGTACCAATGATCATTAATATCCATGTATATGGCATTTTTTTCCAAACACCTCCCATATTTCTAATATCTTGTTCATCTTTAAAAGAATGAATAACCGACCCAGATCCTAAAAAAAGCAAAGCTTTAAAAAAAGCATGTGTAAATAAATGAAACATTGCAACGTTATATGCGCCAACTCCTGCTGCAAAAAACATATATCCCAATTGACTACACGTAGAATAAGCAATAATTTTTTTTATATCGTTTTGAACAAGGGCAACTGTTGCAGCAAAGAAGGCTGTTGTCATCCCTACTATACAAATTATATTTAAAGTTATTTGAGAATATTCAAAAATTGGAGAACATCTTACTACTAAAAAAACACCTGCAGTAACCATTGTAGCTGCATGAATTAATGCAGACACAGGTGTTGGACCTTCCATAGCGTCAGGCAGCCAAGTATGGAGTAAGAATTGAGCAGATTTTCCCATTGCACCAACAAATAAAAGTATACAGATTAAATCTATGGCATTTATATTTATGCCAAGAAATAAAACTTCTTGGTTTATTGATTGAGGTATTAGTAAAAAAACTTCATCATAGTTAACTGTTCCAAATAAATAAAAAATTAAGAAAATTCCAAGAACAAAAGCAAAGTCTCCTACACGGTTAACTACAAAAGCTTTTATGGCAGCTGCATTAGCTGAATCTTTTTTAAACCAAAAGCCTATTAAAAAATAAGAACAAAGGCCTACTCCTTCCCAAGCAAAAAACAGTTGTAAAAAATTATCTGATGTAACTAACATCAACATTGCAAAAGTAAATAATGATAGGTAAGCCATAAATCTCGTTTTGCCAGGATCGCTTGACATGTAACCAATTGAATAAACATGAATTAAGAATGAAATGAAACAAACAACAACTAGCATTATTGATGATATTGGGTCTATTTTAATAGACCAATGAACATCCAAGCTGCCAGAATTTATCCATGTTGCTATAATTAAATTATTTTCATAATTATTAATTATTACTTCATTAAAAATAATTAGAGATATTGCTGCTGAAATTAAAACAAATAAGCTAGTAATAATTTCTGAAATACGATCTCCTATATATCGACCAAAAAAACCTGATATTATTGCTCCTAGAAGAGGAAGAAATACTAATATATATTCCATTCTATCCTTTTAAACTGTCAATTTCTTCAACATGAATAGTTCCGGTATTTCGATAATAAACTACAATAATTGCAAGTCCTATTGCTGCTTCTGCAGCTGCAACTGTTAAAATAAATAAAGCAAATATTTGACCGCTAATATCATTTAAAAACATTGAAAAAGAAACTAAATTTATATTTACAGCTAGTAAAATTAATTCAATGCTCATTAAAATTACTATTATATTTTTTCGGTTTAAAAAAATTCCAACAACACCAATTGTAAAGATAATTGCAGCTAGAGTTAAATAATGAGTTAAGCTTATTTCATTCATTTATCTTAACTCCTTGATTACTTTTTACATCAACTAGCGAAACACCATCTGATTTTTCTCTTGAAATTTGCGATAGATAGCTTTGTCTTTTTATGCCAGATCTTTTTCTATAAGTAAGAACAATAGCTCCAATCATTGCCACCAATAGAATCATGCCACTTAATTGAAACAAGTGAATGTAATCAGTATATAAAATATTACCGATTGAATGTGTGTTTGTAATATTTTGATTAATTCCTACCGAAACTGATGATAATAAATTTGGTTTGTATTTCCAACCACCAACAACAATTAGTAATTCAAAAAAAATAACAACACTAATTAACAGACCTATTGGAATATGTGTATTGTCTGAGGTAGATTCAAACCATTGATTTTTTTGTTGTGCAACGTTTAACATCATTACTACGAATAAAAAAAGAACTGCGACAGCTCCAACATAAACTATTAGCATGATCATTCCTAAAAATTCAGCCCCTATCATAATAAACAAACAAGAAATACTAATAAAATCTAAGATTAAAAAAAATACTGAATGAACAGTATTTTTTGAAGCTATGACCATTATAGCTGAAAAAATTGCAATTAATGAAAATGTATAAAAAAAAATTGAGTGAGCTATCATAACTTAATTTATCTAAAAGGATTATCTGCTTTAATATTGGCTGCTAAAATAGTTTCCCATCTATCACCATTATCAAGTAATTTTTCTTTATTATAATAAAGTTCTTCTCTAGTTTCTGTTGCAAATTCAAAATTAGGACCTTGAACAATAGCATCAACGGGGCAAGATTCTTCGCAGAGTCCACAGTAAATACATTTCATCATATCAATATCGTACCTTGTTGTTTTACGACTTCCGTCTTCTCTTTGCGCAGATTCAATAGTTATTGCTTGTGCAGGACAGACTGCTTCACATAATTTACATGCTATGCATCTCTCTTCTCCATTTGGATATCTTCGTAGAGCATGTTCGCCTCTAAATCTTGGACTAATTTTTCCTTTTTCGAAAGGATAATTTATAGTTTTTTTTGATTTGAAAATTTCTTTAATAGCCATAGCCAAACCAGTTATAAAATCTGTTAATAAAATTGTTTTAAGGATTCTTGATAATTTCATAATTAATTTACTGGTAATAAGTTGAAATACAAAAGATAGCTTGATGTTAAAACAACCCAAAAAAGTGAAAGTGGTAAAAAAATTTTCCAACCTAATTTCATTAATTGGTCATATCTGTATCTTGGCACTATAGATTTGACTAATGCAAAAAGGATAAATAAAAAAAGAATTTTAAAAATTAACCACAACGCACTAGGTATTAAATTAAATGGATACATTTCTAACGGTGATAACCAGCCACCAAGAAATAATATGGAACCCATTGCGCACATTAGTAAAATGTTTGCATATTCACCTAGCCAGAACATTGCATACATCATTCCAGAATATTCTGTTTGGTATCCTGCTACTAATTCTGCTTCTGCTTCTGGTAAATCAAAAGGAGGTCTATTTGTTTCTGCTAGAGCAGATATAAAAAAAATAACAAACATTGGAAATAAAGGTATTACAAACCAAATATTTTTTTGAGCTAAAACAATATCATTAAGATTTAAGGAACCAACACAAAGCAAAACATTTATTATAATAATGCCAATTGAAACTTCATATGAAACCATCTGTGCCGCTGATCTAATGGCTCCTAAAAATGGATATTTAGAATTAGAAGCCCAGCCTCCCATTATTATTCCATAAACACCGAGCGATGAAACTGCAAATAAATAAAGAATTCCAACATTTATATTTGATAAAACTAAAGTTTCGCCAAATGGTATAACTGCCCAAGCTATTAAAGCTAAAGTCATTGTTATAATTGGAGCCAATATAAAAATCACTTTGTTGGCACTTGCGGGAATAATAATTTCTTTGAAAATATATTTTAAAAAATCTGCTAAAGATTGAAATAAACCAAATGGACCGACTACATTTGGGCCTCTTCTTTTTTGAACAAAAGCCCATACTCTTCTATCAAGCCAAACAATCATTGCAACAGCAACCAATAGTGGAACTAATAGAAATAAAATTCTATAAGTTTCTTCAATAATTATTGATAAATAATTTAACATTATCCTTCGGTTCCTGTTGATTTAAATTTATTTTTTTCATTTCTACATTGAGACATTATTTTTGATGCTCTAGCAATTGCATTAGAATAATAATAATCATTTTCTCTAATTATAATTTTTTCATTAACAAATTTTAAATTTCTTTGTTCATTATAATTTTTTGGAAAATTTTTTTCTTTAAATAAACTTAAGTAATTAAGCATACTGCTTTCTAATTCATCTTTATTTTTAAATAGTTTCTTTTGATTTATAATTTCAGATAATTCATTTATTATTAACCAATCTTCTTTTGCAATTCCAGGTGGGTATGAGGCCTTATAAGCTTTTTGTAATGTACCTTCTAAATTTGTAAAATAACCATTTTGTTCAGTGTAAGAAGGTCCTGGCAATATTATATCAGCAATTTCTGCCCCTTTATCGCCATGGCTTCCTTGATAAATGATAAATTCATTTTCCTTTTTAAAATTTAAATTATCTTGGCCCAACAAATAGACAATTTCATACTTGTGTTCTTCCAAATCTTTTAATACTTGATTTGATCCATCTATATTATGATAAATGCCCAAATCAAAACTACCAACTGTAGAAGCATTTTTGGAAATTATATTTAATGAATTCCACTTATCAGAAATTTTTTTATTATTATTTAGGTAAGATTTAATTGATTCAAAAATATATTTTCCTGATTCAGAAATTAAAGCTGATTGACCAATAATAATTAGTGGTTTATTTGCCTGTTTAATTATTTCTGAAAGTAAGTGTTTGTCTTCGATAATTTCTTTTATAATTTCGGTATTACCTTCTAAATATTCATAAGGATAAGTTAAATCTCCAACGTTGTTTAAGGAAATTATTTTTGTTTTATTTTTTAAATAAGCTTTTCTTATACGCGTGTTTAAAATTGTAGCTTCAAATCTTGGGTTTGTTCCAATTAAAAAAATAAAGTCACTTTCTTCAATTCCATTTATTGATGAATTAAATAAATAATTTTCTCTCTTTTCAGAATTTAAATAAACTTGATTGTTTCTAGATTCTAAATTTTTTGAATTTAACAATTTATTAAAAAACTCTTTAAATATATAAAGTGTTTCCATATTAATTAAATCGCCAGAAATACCACATATTTTGTTGCCTTCTGTTGACTTAATTTTTGCACTAATTATATTGTAAACTTCTTTCCAAGAAGCTTTATCAAATTTTCCATTTTTATATTTAACGAAGGGTGTATCTAGTCTCTGATTTAATAATCCATCACATGCATGTCTTGTTTTGTCAGAAATCCACTCTTCATTAATATCTTCATTAATTCTAGGTAAAACTCTTTTAACTTCCCAGCCATATGTGTCTACTCTGATGTTTGATCCAACAGCATCCATTACATCTATTGTTTCTGTTTTTTTTAACTCCCAAGGTCTAGCTTCAAAAACATATGGTTTTGATGTTAAAGCTCCAACAGGACATAGATCAACAACGTTTCCTGACATTTCTGATTCCATGGATTTTTCAAGATAAGTTGTGATTTGCATATCCTCACCTCTACCAATAGCTCCAAGTTCTGGAACTCCAGCAACCTCCGTTGCAAATCTAACGCATCTTGTACAATGTATGCATCTTGTCATTTGAGTTTTAATTAATGGACCCATATTTTTTTCAGGAACCATTCTTTTATTTTCTTTAAATCTAGATTTATCAACTCCATAAAACATTGATTGATCTTGTAAATCACACTCTCCACCTTGATCACAGACAGGACAGTCTAGTGGGTGATTTGCGAGTAAAAACTCCATCACTCCTTTTCGTGCTTTTTCTACTAATGGAGTATTAGTTTTAATATTCATGCCTTCAGAAGCTGGCATTGCACATGATGCTATGGGCTTAGGTGATTTTTCTATTTCAACTAAACACATTCTACAATTACCTGCTATAGATAATCTTTCATGATAACAAAATCTTGGTATTTCTACTCCTGCTTTTTCACAAGCTTGTAAGACAGTAAGACCTTCTTCGATTTCAATATCTTTGTTATTTACTTTTAATTTAAACATTTTCCTTTTCTAATAAATGTTGATCAATTAAGTATGGAATATTTTTATTTTGTTTTATTAAAGGATTAAAATTATTTCTCTTTTTTATCTGCTTTTTAAAATGTCTTAACAACCCTTGAACAGGCCAAGCTGAACCTTCCCCAAAAGCACATATTGTGTGTCCCTCTATTTGTTTGGTTACGTCCATTAACATATCTATTTCTTCATTTGACGCGTCTCCTTTAGTCATTCTTTCCAACATTCTCCACATCCAGCCAGCCCCTTCTCTACAAGGTGTACATTGACCACAACTTTCATGTTTATAAAATCTAGCTATTCTTGCTATACATTTAATAATGTCTTGATCTTTATTAATTACAACAATTCCTGCAGTACCTAACCCGCTTTTTTCTTTTATTAATGAATCAAAATCCATAGTTATTGTATCACAGATTTTTTTAGGTAATAAAGGCATGGATGAACCACCTGGGATAACTGCCTGCAAGTTTTCCCATCCACCAACAACACCGCCAGCATGTATTTCGATTAAATCTTTTAGAGGCACTCCCATTTCTTCCTCTACATTACAGGGCTTATTAACATTTCCTGATATACAAAAAATTTTAGTACCAGTATTTTTGGGCTTTCCTAATGACGCAAACCATTTACTACCTTTTCTTAATATAGTTGGAACAACTGCAATTGTTTCAACATTATTAATAATTGTAGGGCATCCATACAAACCTATGAGTGCTGGGAATGGAGGTTTTATTCTTGGTTGTCCTTTGTTGCCCTCAATACTTTCTAATAAAGCTGTTTCTTCTCCACAAATATATGCGCCTGCACCATAATGAATATAGATGTCAAAATCCCAACCTGTTCCTGAAGCATCTTTTCCAATTAATTTCTTATCGTAAGCTTCATCAATTGCTTTTTGCAGTATCTGACCTTCATTAAAAAATTCGCCTCTTACATAAATATAACATTTATGAGCGTTCACTGCATATGAAGCTATTAAACATCCTTCAATTAATTTGTGTGGTTCAAATCTTAATAAATCTCTGTCTTTACACGTTCCAGGTTCGGACTCATCTGCATTAATAATAAGATAATGTGGTCTTGATCCAACCACTTTAGGAGCAAATGACCATTTTAATCCTGTTGGGAAACCTGCGCCTCCTCTTCCTCTTAATTCAGATATTTTAACTTCATTAATAATCCAATCTCTGCCTTTTGAGCATAATTCTTTTGTGTCAGACCAGTCACTCCTTTTTTGAGCAGATAAAATATCTACTCCAAGATCGTTATATAAATTTTTAAAAATCCTATCTTGATCTTTAAGCATTTTTATTCTCCGTCAAAGTTTTTCTATTATTTTCAGGCGCAGAATTTGTTCTACCTCTATAAGATCCTGGTTTTGGTTTTTCACCTTTTAAAATTTGATCTATAATTTTTATAGTTTTTTCTTTATCTAAATCTTCAAAATAATCATTGTTGATTTGTATCATGGGACCATTTACACATGCTCCTAAACATTCAACTTCCATCCATGAACAGCTTTTGTTTTTAGATAGCTCTCTTTCATTAGTTGAAATTTTTTCCTTACAAGCTTCAACTAGTTTATAAGCACCACTAATCATACAAGGAGTTGTTGTGCAAATTTGAATAAAATAATTACCTACTGGCGATAAGTTATACATACTGTAAAAAGTTGCTACTTCATAAACTTTTATGTATGGCATTTCTAAAATTTTAGCTATGTATTTCATTGCTGCTAAGGGAACCCAATTATTATTTTGTTTTTGAACTAGATATAAAAGAGCCATTACTGCACTTTGTTGTTTTCCTTCAGGATAGTTTTTTATAATTTTTTTTGTCTCTAACATATTTTCAGCACTAAATTCAAAAGTATCTGGCTGATCTTTAGAAATTTTTTTTATAGTCATCTATCAATTTCCCCAAAAACTATATCAAGAGATCCTAGAACAGCGGGTACGTCTGCGAGCATATGACCTTTAATTAAATAATCCATAGCTTGCAAATGTGAAAAACCTGGTGCTCTTATTTTGCATTTATATGGTTTGCTTGAACCATCAGAAATTAAATAGACTCCAAATTCACCTTTTGGTGCTTCAACCGCAGTATAAATTTCATCTTTATCTACACGATAACCTTCGGTAAAAAGTTTAAAATGATGAATTAATGCCTCCATAGAATCTTTAATCTCTTTTTTAGGTGGAGGGGTAATTTTACCATCCATTGATTTAACGGGGCCTTTTGGTATAGAAGAAAGACATTGATTAATAATTTTTACACTTTCTCTCATTTCTTCAATTCGACATAAATATCTATCGTAACAGTCTCCATTTTTTCCTATAGGAATATCAAAATCAAATTGATCATAACATTCATATGGTTGTGATTTTCTTAGATCCCAAGGTACACCAGAACCTCTAAGCATTACTCCAGAAAAAGAATAATCTAGTGCATCTTTTTTAGTTACTATGCCTATATCAACATTACGTTGTTTAAAAATTCTATTGTCAGTTAACAAAGTTTCAAGATCATTAATGATTTTTGGAAAACTATTACAAAATTTTCCGATATCTTCTTCTAAGCCTCTAGGCAAATCTCGATGAACACCACCAGTTCTAAAATAATTTGCATGTAATCTTGATCCAGAAACTCTTTCGTAAAAAGTCATTAATGTTTCTCTTTCTTCAAATCCCCATAAGGAAGGAGTTAAAGCTCCAACATCTAATGCTTGTGTTGTAATATTTAAAATATGACTTAGAATTCTTCCAATTTCACAGAACATAACTCTTATAAATTGAGCTCTTATCGGAACTTCAATTTTTAAAATTTTTTCTATTGCTAATGCAAAAGCATGTTCTTGATTCATTGGTGCTACATAATCAAGTCGATCAAAATAAGGTAATGCTTGTGCATAAGTTTTGTTCTCAATTAGTTTTTCTGTACCCCTGTGAAGAAGCCCTATATGTGGATCAGCTTTTTCAACAACTTCACCATCTAGCTCTAAAATCAACCTTAAAACTCCATGAGCAGCAGGGTGTTGTGGACCAAAATTTAAATTTAAAGTTTTAGATTGTTTTGCCATGATTATTCTTTTATTTGTTTTTTTATATACTTTGTTCCTTCCCAAGGACTTTCATAATCGAAATTTCTATAATTTTGTTCAAGTTTTACTGGTTCATAAATTACTTTTTTATCTTCTTCGCTATATCTAACTTCGTTATGACCTGTTAAAGGAAAATCTTTCCTAAGAGGAAAGCCTTCAAAATTATAGTCAGTTAATATTCTTCTTAAATCTGGATGATCATTGAATTTAATTCCATACATATCGAAAATTTCTCTTTCCATCCAGTTTGCTGATGGAAAAATACTAACTAAAGATGAAATTTTCTCATTTTCATTAATAAAATAACTGGCTAGAATTCTTTGATTAAATTCATGACTAAGTAATAAATAAACTATTTTAAATCTTTTTTTATTTTCTGGATAATCTACAGCTGTAATATCTATTAGTTGTTTAAATTTTGTATCTTTGTTAGTTTTAAGCAATAAAATAACATCTAATAAATCTTCAGAATTAATTGAAAGATAAAGTTGATTGTGCAAAATTTTACTTTCTTTAATTTTTGTAGTTAATTCAGAATTAATTTTTTTTTCTAAATCTTCAATTTTATTCATTAAACAGTTTTATCTTTCTAAAGATCCTTTATTCCTAATTTTTTTTTGTAATTGTAAAATTCCATATAATAATGCTTCTGCTGAAGGTGGACAGCCAGGCACATAAATGTCTACGGGAATAATTCTGTCGCAACCTCTAACAACAGAGTATGAATAGTGATAATATCCTCCTCCATTTGCACAGCTCCCCATAGATATTACATAACGTGGTTCTGGCATTTGGTCATAAACTTTTCTTAGAGCTGGTGCCATTTTATTAGTTAGTGTTCCTGCAACAATCATTACATCAGATTGTCTGGGTGATCCTCTTGGTGCAGCTCCAAATCTTTCAAGATCATATCGTGGCATTGATGTTTGCATCATTTCAACAGCACAACATGCAAGTCCAAAAGTCATCCAATGAAGTGAACCAGCTCGAGCCCAATTAATTAAATTATCGGACGAAGTTGTAATAAAACCTTTGTCGCTAAAGTCTTTAGCTAATTTCTTAAATTCTTCAGGTATATTTTTCCCATCTAAATTCATTTAATTTTATTCCCAATCTAAGGCG
>CACLNK010000012.1 GCA_902608305.1 uncultured Pelagibacteraceae bacterium
TCTTTAAGCAATTCTTTTTTATCTTTTTTATCTGTTTTCATTAATGCTTATTTTTTAAGTGGAGTTAGTTTTTTACCAGCAATTGCAATTGCTTTACCTTTTCTTGTTCTTGCATTACATCTAGTTCTTTGACCTCTAACAGGTAATTTTTTTTTATGTCGTGAACCTCTGTAAGAAGCTAAATCAATTAATCTTTTAATACTTAAAGAAGTTTCTCGACGCAAATCACCTTCTACAGTAAAATTCTGATCTATATATTCTCTTATTTTCAAAATCTGTTCATCGGTTAATTCATTTACTCTTTTAGATTTAGAGATGTCTAGAGCCTTACAAATTTGCTTCGAAAATTTATCACCTATACCATAAATGTATGTTAGACCACCAAAAAAAAGGAGAGTTTAAATGGAAAATTTAGAAGTTAATAATAAAAATTGGAAATCATTAATTAAACCTGCAAAATTAGATCTTCAATCAAGCGAAGACAAATCATATGCGAAAATTATAGCCGAACCTCTTGAAAAAGGATATGGCTTAACACTTGGCAATTCATTAAGACGAATATTATTATCCTCTATAAGAGGATCAGCTGTTACAGCAATTCAAATAGACGGAGTTTTACATGAATTTACATCTATTAAAGGTATAAGAGAAGATGTAACTGATATAGTTTTAAATGTTAAATCATTAGCTTTAAAAAGCTCATCTAAAGGTAATAAAAAACTTATTTTAGACGCTAAAGGTCCCGGTGAAATTAAAGCATCAAATATAACTCCTGTTACTGATATAGAAATCTTAAATCCAGATTTAGTAATTTGTAACTTAGATGAGAATACAAATTTTCATATGGAAATGACGGTTGGCTCTGGAAAAGGTTATACTCCAGCAGATATGAATAAACCTGACGAACCACCGCTTGGTTTAATTCCTATAGATTCTTTGTTTAGTCCCGTTAAAAAAGTATCATATTCAGTTAGCACTGCAAGAGAAGGAAAAGCTCTTGATTATGATAAATTAACGATGGAAATAGAAACAAATGGTTCAATATCAGCAGAAGATGCAGTTGCTTATTCTGCGCGAATTTTTCAAGATCAATTATCGATGTTCGTTAACTTTGACGAACCTGAAGAAACAGTTGTTCGTGAGGTACCAACAGAGCCAGAGTTTAATAAAAGTTTACTAAGAAAAGTAGATGAACTTGAACTTTCAGTAAGATCAATGAATTGCTTAAAAAATGATAATATTGTTTATATAGGTGATTTAGTTCAAAAGTCCGAAGGTGAGATGCTAAGAACTCCAAATTTTGGTAGAAAATCATTAAATGAAATTAAGGAAGTATTAACTGGAATGTCTTTATATTTAGGAATGGAAATTCCAAACTGGCCACCAGACAATATAGCTGAATTATCTAAAAAACTGGAAGAAACAATATAATGAGACATGGAATGGGCTACAAGAAGCTCAATAGAACATCTGAACATAGAAAAGCGTTATTAATGAATATGTTAAATTCTTTAATAAAATATGAGCAAATAACTACCACACTACCTAAAGCAAAATTTTTAAAACCACAGGCTGACAAAATCATAACATTGGGAAAAAACGAAAACTTACAGAATACAAAATTATTAATTTCTAAACTACAAAATATAAAATCTGCAAATAAAGTTAAAAAAACTTTATCCAAGAGATATATTAATAGAAAAGGTGGATACACAAGAATAATTAAAGCAGGTTTTAGATACGGAGATAAAGCCCCTATGGCAGTTATTGAGTTTGTGGATAGAGATTTTGAAGCAAAAAAAGTTGATATAAAAAAAAAAGATACCTCCAAAATTAAAAAAGAAGAAAAAAAAATAGCAACACCATAATTTCGCATTTATAATAATTAATTATAATGAAAAAGTCTTTTATTGTAGACTATGAATTTAATGACATGCGTTTAGATAGATGGATTAGAAATAATCTTGGAAAAATACCTCAAGGATTAATTGAAAAAAATTTAAGAAATGGAATAATTAAAGTAAACAAAAAAAGGTAAAAAGTTCATATAAAATTAAAACTAATGATCAAATAAATATATTTAATTTTGATTTTAAAGAAAGAGTAATAGATAAAAAAAAAAAATTTAATCCAACCAAAACAATTATTAAAGAAAATGAAAATTTAATTATTGATGATAATGAAGACTTTATTGTTTTAAATAAAAGCGCAGGTATATCAGTACAAGGAGGAACAAAATCAAAAAAAAATTTAGTTGATATTTTTGCAAAAAGTAAAATTTTTCAAAATACAAAGCCTTTTTCAGTTCATAGATTGGACAAAGATACGTCTGGAGTTTTTATGATAGCAAAACATCGTGAAAGTGCTCAATTACTTACTTCTTTATTTAGACTAAGAAAAGTACACAAAACATATTTAGCAATATGCCATGGAGAAATTAACAAAAATTCTGGTGTTTGGGATGAAGATCTAATTAGATTTGAAAACAATAAAGAAATTAAGGAAAAAGCCAAAACAATATTTAGGGTATTAGATAAAAATTCCATATGTAGTTTAGTTGAAATGAAACCCATCACAGGACGAAAACATCAACTAAGAAAACAACTATATGCAATAGGAAACCCTATCTATGGTGATCAAAAATACAAACTTAATTATTCAGATAAAGTTATGAATAAAAACTTAATGTTACATTCTTATCAAATTAAATTTATGATAAATAAAAAAAAATTTACTTATACAGCTTTATTACCAGAATATTTTAAAAAATTATTAAAGATTAAAAGACTTTCATTTTCAAGTTTTTAATAAAATTTATTACAATTTCATCTTTAATTTTTTTATAATTTTGATTTTTAATTAACTTAAGGTTACTCACATCTTTATCTTTAATTCCACACGGTATAATTTTTTTATATTGGTGAAGACCGTTATTAATATTTAGAGAAAATCCATGATAAGCAATCCATTTTTTTATTTTAATTCCTATAGCTCCAATTTTTTTAATTTTATTTTTATTATTTACCCAAATACCAATATTTTTACGATCACTAAAAGAATTTATTTTATATTTCCTTAATGTTTGTATTATTGTTTTTTCAATCAATGTTACAAATTTTCTGATATCTTTATTTCTTTTGCTCAAATCAATTACAAAATAACAAATTAACTGACCTGGTCCATGCCAAGTAATTTTTCCACCACGATTTGTTTTTATTAAATTAATTTTTTTATCTAATATTTCATTTTTATCATAACTTATTCCGGCAGTAAAAGTTGAAGGATGTTCTAAAATCCAAATGAGTTCATTTGATTTATTCTTATTTACTTCAATTAATCTTTTTTCAAGAAAATCAATTGCATCAGTATAATTGATCAGTTTTCTTGATTTTTTTATATCTATATTCATATTTAGAATTGTAATATTTGAATTTTGTATTAATAGTGCTTTATTAATTTATAAGGAATTTTATGACTTTAATAAAAAAAATAAAAGATAAAAAAGTCAATTTTGAGTTTAATAAAGAATATATAAATGTTGTTACAAGTAAAATAGCTAATAACGATGCTTTGTTTATTACTAATTCTTTTAAAGAAATGCATCCTGCTGATGCGGCAGATATTATTGAACATCTAAGTCAAAATGATCGAGAAAACCTTATTAAACTTAATAATTTTAAAATAGATCCTGAAGTATTTATAGAATTAAATGAGTCAATTCAGTCAGAAATTATTAAGTATCTTTCATCAGAAACTATCGTAACAATATTAAAAAACCTAGAATCTGATGATGCAATTAAAATCTTAGAAAATATCGAAGAAGAAAATAAAAATACAATATTAAGTTCTTTACCACCAAAAGATCGTTTTGCTTTATTAGAAAGTTTAAGTTATCCTGAAGATTCTGCAGCCAGAATTATGCAGAGAGAATTTACAGCAATTCCAAGTAATTGGTCTGTTGGCCAAACAATTGACTATTTAAGAGAAAACAAAGATTTACCAGAAGAATTTTTAGAAATTTTTATAGTAGACAATGAATTTAAACCTATAGGCACAATTCCATCTTCCAAAGTTTTGAGAACACCAAGAGATTCTAAAATGATTTCAATAATGTCAGAGACTCAACTTTCTATACCTGTTGATATGGATAAAGAAGAAGTGGGGCATTTATTTGAAAATTATAATTTAAATTCAGCATGTGTAGTTGATAAACATAATAAACTTGTAGGTATGATCACAAGTGATGATATTTTGACAGTGTTAAAAGAAGAAGCTGAAGAAGATGCATTAAGGTTAGCCGGAGTAGGCGATGAAGTAATAACAGATGGTGTAGTTAAAAAAACCAAAAGACGTTTTAATTGGCTATTGTTAAATTTATTTACAGCATTTATAGCAACGTGGGTAATAAGTCTTTTTGGTGCTACTATAGAGCAAATGGTTGCATTAGCATTTTTAATGCCAATAGTTGCATCTATGGGCGGTAATGCTGGAATGCAAACACTTGCAGTTACAGTTAGAACTTTAGCAACTAACGATTTAACAGAAAATAATTTTATAAGTAATGTAATAAAAGAATTTAATATTGGAGTTTTAAATGGAATTATATTTGCTGTTATAAGTGCAGTAGTTGTTCAGTTATGGTTTAATGATATTAAATTATCTATGATAATTTCTGTTTCGATGATTTTAAATATGATTGTGGCCGGTTTGTTTGGAATTTTGGTTCCTGTTACATTAAAAAAAATGAAAATTGATCCAGCTATAGCATCTAGTGTATTTGTAACTACAATAACTGATGTAATAGGGTTTTTATCTTTTTTAGGTGTTGGAGCTTATTTTTTTTATGGGTAATTAAAAGTTATCAATGAGTCTAACTTTATTTACATAGTAAGCTACAAACAATCTAATTTTTTTATTTTTAGTTAAAGTGGTTAAGTTTTTTTCGTCTCTAACTTCAAAATAATCAATTTTTATATTAAATTTTTTTTTTAATTCTTTTTTTTTAGTTGAAGTATCATAATAAGTTTGATTGTTTTTTTTTAAATATAATTTTAACTTAAATAGATATTTAGATATTTGTCTCGCTTTTTTAAGTTCTTTTTTTGATAACAAGTGATTTCTTGAAGATAATGGTAAAAAACTTTTATCTCTTACTGTCTTACAGGAATATATTTTATTTTTATATTTTTTGCTTATAAATTTTTTAACAAGAAACAGTTGTTGAAAATCTTTTTCACCCATAAATGTATATTTTGGATTTATTAATTTAATTAAACGATCCATAACGTCCAAAACACCTTCAAAATGACCTTTTCTAAACTTTGCGCATAAAATTTTTTGATTACTTGGTAAAACAATTTTCTTTATTCTTTTTTCTTTGAAAATTTCTTTTGTAGAAGGTGTAAAAACAAAGTTTACTTTATGTTTTTTTAATATTTTTATATCCTCTCTTATATTTCTTGGATACGTTGAAAAATCTTTTGGGTTATTAAATTGTTTTGGATTTACATAAATACTAACTAAAGTTTTATTACATTTAAGTTTAGATTCTTTTATTAAAGAAATATGACCTTTATGAATCGATCCCATAGTAGGAACAAAACCTATGTTCTTAATTTTATTTATTGCCTCTTTTAGGTCACGTTTGGTTCTTAAAATTTTCATTTGTAATAAATTAACTTTATAAGTAAAACATTTAAATGATTAAACAAGCAATAATTCCTTTGGCAGGATTAGGAACAAGGTTACTTCCATTAACAAGCGTTTTTCCTAAGGAGTTATTACCTATTAATGGTAAACCTGGCATAGAATATATTTTAGATGAATGTATAGAGGCTGGAATAAAAGAAATTATTTTTATTATTTCAAAAAAAAAAAATATGATTAAAAACTATTTTAATAATGATATTTTTTTTAAAACAATTATTAAAAAAAAAAAAGATAAAAGAATTTCTAATGAATACAAAAAAATTTTAAAGTACAAAAAAATGATTAAGTTTGTTTATCAAAATAACCCACTAGGCACAGGAGATGCTCTTTTAAAAACTAAAAAACTTATCAAAGATAATTATTTCCTTATGTTGTTACCTGATGACCTGATTATAAAAAAAAACTGTTCAAAAGCAATGATATCAATACACAAAAAATATAAATCCTCTGTTATGGCAAGTATGAATGTTGATAAAAAAACTGTATCACGATGGGGTATTTTTAATGTTAAAAAAAAAATTAATAAGCATAATTTTATAATTAAAGATGTAGTAGAAAAACCATCTCAAAAAGATGCCCCATCTAATAAGGCTGTTATAGGAAGATATATTCTACCTAAAATAATTTTTAAAAAACTTTTAAAACAAAAATCTGGTAAAGATGGTGAAATTCACATCACTGATACTATTCAATTGTTAATAAAAAATGATTTAAAATTTATTGGACATAATTTTGCTGGCAAATATTTAGATTGCGGAACAATGAATGGATACATTAAGTCATCTTTAGAAATAGCTAAAATATGAAACTTTGTATTATAGGTACAGGTTATGTTGGTTTAGTTACCGGTACATGTTTTGCAGATTTGGGAAACGAAGTTGTGTGCGTTGATAATAATTTAAATAAAATTGAAAATTTAAAAAAAGGAATTATTCCAATTTATGAACCAGGTTTAGAAGAGTTAGTTAAAAAAAATTATAAAAATGGAAAATTAAAATTTTCTATTAATCTAAAAGATTCGGTTATTAAATCTGATATTATTTTTATTTGTGTAGGAACACCTACTAAAAAAAATTCTAATGCTACTGATTTAAGTCAAATTTATAGTGTATCCAAAAAAATTAGAAATTATATTACATCCAAGTTTAAAATTATAGTTACTAAATCTACTGTTCCTGTAACTACAGGTGATGAAATAGAAAAAATCTTTTTAAAAAAGAAATCCAAGAAATTTTTCTCAGTCGTATCAAACCCTGAATTTCTTAGAGAAGGTGAAGCAATTAGAGATTTTGTTTATCCAGATAGAATAGTAATTGGCACAAGTAATGCCAGAAGTAACAAAATTTTAAAAAATCTTTATTCTCCATTAATTTCAAAAGGAGCTAAATATATTAATACAACTAGAAGAGCCTCTGAATTAATCAAATATGCTTCTAATGCTTTTTTAGCAACCAAAATTACATTTATTAACGAAATTGCTAATTTATGTGAAAAATCTAACATAAATGTCGAAGATATTTCAATTGGCATGGGTTTAGATAAGAGAATTGGTAGTCGTTTTTTAAGAGCAGGTCCAGCGTATGGTGGGTCTTGTTTCCCTAAAGATACAAAAGCAATTGTTACTACAGCAAATAAATTTAAGACAAATTTATCTTTAGTCAAAAGTGTAATTAAATCTAATCAGAAGAGATCTTTATTACTGCTAAATAAAGTAAATGCAATATTAAAAGGGAAAGTAAAAAATAAAAATATATGTTTTTTGGGTGTAACATTTAAAGCTAATACTGATGATATGAGAGACTCATCTACTTTAGTAATGATTCCAACATTATCTAAAAAAGGAGCTATAATTAATTATTATGATCCCACTGGTGAAAAAAATCATTTTAAAAAAATTAAAAATGTAACTTTTTCTAAGAATGTTAAATCAGCACTACATAATTCAGATTTAGTTATAATACATACTGAGTGGAATGATTTTAAATCTATTAATTTTAAATCTTTAATTAAAAAGAAAAACTTTATAATTTACGATATGAGAAACATATATTCACCTTCTAAAATGAAAAAAGCCAAAATAAAATATTTTGGTGTAGGTAGGTAATTTAATTTAATTCAAAAATAGCATCAACTTCAACAGCAACACCTAGTGGCAAACTGTTAGTACTAACAGCAGCTCTTGTATGCATGCCTAAATCTCCAAAAACTGAAGTTATAAGATCAGAAGCTCCATTAATAACTTTAGGTTGTTCAATAAAGTTATCTGTAGAATTAACAAATCCAGTCAACTTAATACAAGATTTTATCTTATTTAAATCATCTGAGCATGCTTTTTTGGCCTGAGCAATTATACTTAGACCACATCTTTTAGCTGCATTATATCCCGCTTCTGTATTTAATTCTTTTCCAAGTTTGCCTTTAATTAGTTCACCTTTATCATTAATTGATATTTGTCCTGAAATGAATAAAAGCTTACCTGAAATTTTCGTAGCCAAGTAAGATCCAACGGGATCTGCAGCTTTAGGTAATATTATATTCAGTTCTTTAATTTTATTTTCAATGGTCATAATTATTTATTTTTCTTTTTTTTTTTAGTTTTATCGTATTCTTTTCTTTTCTCAATTAATATTAATGCATCATCCATGTTGAGTTCTAAAGGATCTTTTTCTTCAGGTATAGTAGCATTTAGTGATTTATATTTAATGTAAGGTCCATATTGACCCTTCATAACTCTTACTGGTTTTTTATCTTCTGGATGTCCACCCAATTCTTTTATAATTGAAGAGGACATTCTACCTGGTTTAGCTTCAGCGATTAATGTAATTGCTCTATTTAAGCCAATTGAAAAAATTTCTTCTACATTTTCTATACGTGCCGATTTATTTTCACATTTTAGGTAAGGGCCAAATCTACCAGAATTTAAAAAAATTTCTTTTTGATTCTCAGGATTTTTTCCTAAACTTTTTGGTAATGTGCACAAGAATTTTGCTTTATCTAGATCTATAGATTCAACAGAAATACCTTTTGGTATAGAAATATTCTTTAGATTATCATTTTCTTTTTTACTTTTTTTCTTTTTTTTCTTTTTTACTATTTCTTTATCTTGAATCTCATTAATTATTTCATACTGAATATAAGGTCCAAATCTCCCATTTTTAAGATACATATCATTACCATTTTCATGTTTTCCTATTAATTTAGGTTCAGCTAGTTGTGATTGTTGAGCAGCTTTAGCTTTTGATAGTGGTCTTGTGAATTTACATTCAGGATAGTTTGAACAGCCAATAAATGCACCACCTCTGAAACTATTTTTTAAGCTTAAAGATCCATTTTTACATATCTGACATTTTCTATCAATATTTCCATCTTTATCTCTTTCAAAAATTAGACTTCCTAAGCTATCATTTAATAAATCTAAAACTTCTCTTGTTCTCTTTTCTTTTACATCTGAGACATTTTGATTAAAATCTTTCCAAAACATATCTAAAACTTTAATCCAGCCTTCTTTTCCTGTAGTTATATCATCTAGCTGATTTTCTAACCCTGCAGTAAAATTATAATCTACATATTTAGAAAATAATTTTTCTAAAAATGCTGATATTAATTTTCCTCTATCTGTCGGATGAAATCTTTTATTTATAGTTTCAGCATACCCTCTAGTAGATATTACTGAAATTATACTTGCATATGTGGAAGGCCTTCCAATACCTAGTTCTTCTAATTTTTTAACTAAGCTTGCCTCTGAATATCTTGCTGGAGGTTGTGTAAAATGCTGTTCATCTAAAATTGCCTCTATATTAACAGGTCCTTTTGACATTTCTGGCAATATGTTTTCGTCATCACCTTTTTTTTTATCTTTATAAATTTTTAAAAATCCATCAAATTTAATGACAGAGCCACTTGCTTTGAAAATTGCGCTGCTATCATCTGATGTTAATGTAATTGTATTTCGGTCAAATTTTGCAGATTCCATTTGTGATGATAAAGCTCTACACCATATTAGATCATAAAGCTTGTGTTGATCTGAACTTAAATATTTTTTTACACTACTTGGAGACCTCATTATATCAGTTGGTCTAATAGCTTCATGGGCTTCTTGTGCATTTTTTGCTTTCTTACCTGAATAATTTAATGGATCCTTAGGCATATATTCATTTCCAAATTCAGTTTTGATATAACTTCTTAATGATGTAATTGCATCTTTTGATAGATTGGTTCCGTCTGTTCTCATATATGTAATTAAACCGATTGTTTCTCCATCAATTTCTATACCTTGGTATAATCTTTGAGCTATTTGCATTGTTCTTGATGCACCAAAGCCAAGCCTTCCTGAGGCCGTTTGTTGTAGTGTCGACGTTGTGAATGGACCAGATGGGTTTCGGCTCACGACTTTTGTAGAAATATCAGAGATAGTAAATTTTTTAAATTTAACATCTTCTGAAGCTTTATCAATTTCAAATTTATTTCTAAAAGAAAATTTTTCAATTTTTTTATCATTAAGTTGAAAAATACTTGCTGTTAATGAATTGTTATTTTTATCAATAAATTTAACACTTAAAGTCCAAAATTCTTCTGGATCAAATAATTCTATTTCATGTTCTCTTTCTGTGATTAATTTTAATGCTACAGATTGAACTCTTCCTGCAGATTTTGATCCTGGAAGTTTAGTCCATAAAATAGGAGAGATATTAAAACCAACTAAATAATCTAAAGCTCTTCTTGCCATGTAAGCATCAACTAATAAAGGTTCAATTTGTCTAGGGTTATCAATTGCATATGTTACTGCTTTTTTAGTTATTTCATTAAAAACAACTCTTTCAATATGCTTATCTTCAATAAGTTTTTTTTCGTTTAAATATTCTTTAACATGCCACGCTATAGCTTCTCCTTCACGATCTGGGTCAGTGGCAAGAATTATTTTAGAGGAATCTTTTACTGCATCTGTAATTTCTTTCAAATATTTTTTGGAAAAACTGTCAACTTCCCATTTCATTTTAAAACTATCATCAGGATCTACTGACCCATTCTTTGATGGAAGGTCTCTAATATGTCCATAACTAGCTAGGACCATATAATCATCACCAAGATATTTATTAATAGTCTTAGCTTTAGCAGGACTTTCCACTATAACGAGATTCATACATTGACAAACTACCTAAAAGGCTTTGATAGTCAAATTAATAAATTTTTGTCTTACTTTCTTCTTTATTTTTCAGGCGTTTAACATTCTCTCTATGGGTATAGAGTATTAAAATAAACATTATTGAGAAAAATATTAAATTTTGATTAGTAAAAAAAAATAAATAAATTGGAATACTTAAACTTCCAAACAGAGATGACAATGAGGAATATTTTGAAATTAAAAACGTAAAAAACCAAACACCTATAAAAACAAAACCAATAGTTAAGTTTATTGAAAGTAATATGCCAACATAAGTTGCAACACCTTTTCCTCCTTTAAATTTAAGCCAAATTGGAAAAATATGACCTAAAAAAACACATAATGAAGCAATAAAAATATAATCTGGATAATTTAATTTAACATAAATAACTGGAATTATTGCCTTTATTATATCTAAAAATAAAGTTCCATATCCAAGAGATTTATTCCCAACTCTCAATGCATTTGTCGCTCCAATATTTCCTGAACCAATATCCCTAATGTCCTTTTTTAAAAAGACTTTTGTTAAAATAAACCCAAAAGGTACAGAACCCATAAAATATGATAAAATAGATATAATTAAGACTTCCATATTTATAACTTAAATAATTCAACACCTTTTACAAACGTATTTGTCACTTTTCCTTGTAGTTTTTTATTTTCTATTGAAGTATTTTTAGATTTTGAAATTAACTCTTCTTTTTTTACAATCCAAGGCTTATTTATATCTACTATACAGAAGTCAGCATCATTACCTATTGTAAGGTTGCCCTTGTTAATTTTCAAAATTTTAGCAGGGTTAGATGTTAATGCCTGGATTAATGTTTCTAATTTAACGGAACCATTATGATAAAGTTCAAGGCTTAAGGGTAATAGTGTTTCAATTCCAGATGAACCTGTTGCAGCTTGTGCAAAAGTAAGTCTTTTTTGTTCTTCATCTTCTGGTTTGTGATCTGAAACAATAACATCAATAGTTTTATTATTTAAACCATCGACCAATGAAGTCCTATCTTCTTCGGTTCTTAAAGGAGGAGAGAGTTTTAAAAAAGTTCTAAAATCACCAATATCATTTTCATTTAAAGATAAATTATTTATTGAAACACCACATGTAAATTTAACTTTCTGTTTTCTTTCATTAATAATTTCTACAGATTTTTTAGATGAAATTTGTGAAATATGATATCTGCACTTAATACTTTCTAACAAAGTTAAATCTCTTTCAATAATTATTAGTTCTGCTAAATCTGGAATTCCTTGTAATCCTAATTTTGTTGAAATTATTCCATCATTTATCATTCCTTTTTTTGATAATTCTAAATCTTCTGCATGCTGAAGTATTAAAGAATTTAAATCATGAGCTGATTTCATAATTCTAGACATTAATCTTGTATTTTGAATAGTTTTTAAACCATCAGTAAATGCAATAATTCCTTTTTTTTGAAGTAGACCAAATTCAGTCATATTACTACCCTCTAGATTTTTGGTTAAGGATGCAGTTGGGAAAATGTTAATTTTAGATTTATCTCGACCTCTTCGTTTTAGAAAATCTACTATAGATACATTATCAATTATAGGGTCTGTATTAGGCATTGTAACAACCGATGTAACTCCACCTGATAACGCTGCATTGCTTAGTGTTCTAAAGTTTTCTTTATATTCATAACCAGGTTCTCCAACAAAAACTCTCATGTCTACTATTCCTGGGAATATATATTTTCCTTTAAGATCAATAACTTTTTCCCTTGAGGGTATATTGTTTTTATTAACTTTTTTTCCTATAGCTTCAATTAAACCATTATCGTCAATAATTAATCCACCAACTTCATTTAGTGAATTATGTGTATCAATTATATTCGCATTTAAAAAATATTGTTTTTTCATTTATGTACAAAAAATTTTTAAGCAAGCCATTCTTACAGCCACACCTAATTCTACCTGTTCTCTGATTACACTTCTATTTATGTCATCAGCTAAATTTGTGTCTATTTCAATTCCTCTATTCATAGGACCTGGATGCATAATTAAAGCATCATCTTTAGCATAAGTTAATTTGTCAGGAGTTAATCCATAATATTCATAATATTCTCTGTTAGATGATAAAAATGAACTGTTCATTCTTTCGTTTTGTAATCTTAACATCATAACAATGTCACAGTCTTTTAATCCTTTTTTCATATCTGAAAATATATTAACACCAAATTTTTCAATATCTTTAGGCATTAAATTTGTTGGTGAAATTATATTTACTTCTGCACCAAGCATATTAAGCAAATAAATATTTGATCTAGCTACTCTCGAGTGAAGTATATCACCACATATTGCAATTCTTAGTCCTTGAATTTTTTCTTTTTTTTCAATTATTGTTAATGCATCAAGTAATGCTTGAGTAGGGTGTTCACGTCTTCCATCACCAGCATTAATTACCGAACAATTAACTTTTTGAGATAATAAGTTACAAGCCCCAGAGTCCTGATGTCTAATAACAATTAAATCTGGATGCATTGCATTTAATGTCATTGCTGTATCAATTAGAGTTTCTCCTTTTTTAATAGCTGAATTAACTATGTTCATCGACATGACATCTGCACCCAATCTTTTTCCAGCTAATTCAAAAGAACTTTGCGTTCTTGTTGAAGGTTCGAAAAATAAATTTATTTGTGTTTTGCCCCTAAGGGTGTCTAATTTTTTGTTCTTGCTTTTATTTAATTTAATAAATTGTTTTGCCTCATTAAGGATGGAATTTACGTCAGTAATTGATAAATCTTGTATACCTAAGAGATGTTTTCGTGAAATTTTAATAGCTTTATTTGTTTTGGTTGCCATTAAAATTAACTCTATAACTATTAACCTTCAATAATGCAAGTATTAATCTTTTAAGTAATCTATGGCTCCCTGAAGTATAAAAGCAGCAGCATTTTGATCTATATTTTTAACTCTTTTAGTAACTTTTATGTCTAACTGACTAGATAAATTAAAAGCTCCAATGGTTGATAATCGTTCATCCCAAAGACAAAGAGGTATATTTATATTGTTTAATATATTTATACAAACATCTTTTACTGATTGAGCAGAGGGTCCTAAGGAACCGTCCATATTAATGGGATTACCAACAATAATTCCTTTAATACTATTTTCTTTTATCATTAATTTTAATTCATCCAAAAATTTATTAAAATTATCTTTTTGTATTGTTTTAAAAGGTGTGGCTATTGATTGATACTCGTCACAGATAGCTATACCGATTCTTTTTGAACCTAAATCCAAACCAATTAATCTTGATTTTTTAGTAATTTTATTTTTGAATTCTTCTATAGTGATCATATTGTATCTTTCAAACTTAAGTGATAGTTTGCCTAATACTTAACTATCACATGGCAATTGATCTTAAAACAGTAAAACATATATCTAAACTAGCAAGAATTTCTTTAGATGACGAAAAAGCTAAAAAATTAGCAGGTGATCTAAATTCAATATTCGAGTTTATTGAAAAGTTGAACAAGCTAAACACAGACAAGATAGAGCCATTAACATCAATTGCAGAAACGACTCTTAAATTACGAAGTGATGAAGTTAAGTCAAAAAATATACGAGATCAAATACTAAAAAACTCACCAAATGAAAATAAAGATTTTTTTGTTGTACCTAAGGTAGTTGAATAATGAACGATATAATTTCACAAAATTTGACTGTGCTTATTAAAAATATTAAGGATAAAAAAATTTCATCAGAAGAAGTAACTAAAAGCTTTATTAAAAAGGCAGAAAAAGCCAAAACTTTAAATTGCTATATAACTGAAGATTTTGATTCAGCAATACAGAAAGCTAAAAAATTTGATAGTAAGCCAAATTTTAAATGTAAATTACCTGGAATACCAATAGCAGTTAAAGATTTATTTTGCACAAATGGCGTTAAAACTACCGCAGGAAGTAAAATATTAAATAATTTCATTCCTACTTATGAGTCAACAGTTACACAAAATCTTTGGAATGAAGGAGGTATTCTTCTTGGAAAATTAAATTGTGATGAGTTCGCAATGGGTTCATCAAATGAAACTAGTTTTTTTGGAAATGTACAAAGCCCTATTGATAAAAATTTAGTTCCAGGTGGATCTTCAGGGGGTTCAGCATCAGCTCTCGCATCTAATTTAACTCCAATTACTATTGGTACAGACACAGGTGGATCAATAAGACAACCAGCTTCATTTACTGGCACAGTTGGACTTAAACCTACATATGGAAGTTGTTCAAGATATGGAATTGTTGCTTTTGCTTCATCTCTTGATCAGGCAGGCCCAATGGCAAAAAATGTTAAAGACTGTGCTTTACTTCATGAAGTTATCAGTTCTTATGACTCAAAAGATTCTACTTCAATAGATTTTAAAAGAAATAATTATAGCGAACTTTTAACAACCAATATTAAAGGAAAAAAAATCGGAATACCAAAAGAATACAGAGTAGATGGTATGCCAATAGAAATAGAAGATTTATGGACCAAAGGTATAGAATATATTAAAGAATGTGGCGCTACTACAATGGATATATCTTTGCCACATACAAGTTATGCTTTACCTACTTATTATATAGTTGCTCCAGCAGAAGCGTCTTCCAATCTAGCACGTTATGACGGAGTGAAATATGGATTTAGATCTGAAGGTGAAAATTTAATTGATATGTATGAAAGAACAAGATCTGAAGGATTTGGCAATGAAGTTAAGAGAAGAATTATGATTGGAACTTACGTTTTGTCATCAGGATATTATGATGCATATTATTTAAAAGCACAAAAAGTAAGAAAACTTATTAAAAGTGACTTTGATGAAGCTTATAAAAAAGTAGACGCTATACTAACTCCTTCTACACCTAGTTCTGCATTTAAAATAGGAGAAAAAACCAACGATCCAGTATCTATGTATTTAAATGATATTTTTACAGTTCCTGTAAATTTAGCTGGTTTACCAGGAATTTCTATTCCAGCAGGATTAGACAAGAAAGGTTATCCGTTAGGATTACAAATAATTGGCAAAGCTTTTGATGAACAAAATTTGTTAAATATTGCTCACGCTATGGAAGAAAAAATTAATTTTAAAAATAATATAAAAGAATGGTGGATTAAATGAGCAAAACAACAGGTGAATATATAATCGCTAGAGAAAAAAATATATATGAAGTGGTGATTGGTTTAGAAGTTCATGCACAAGTATTGTCAAATTCTAAATTATTTTCTTCTTCTCCAACAAAGTTTGGCGCAGAACCTAATACACAAGTAAGTTTAGTTGATGCTGCTTTACCTGGTATGCTTCCAGTAATAAATGAATATTGTATAAAACAAGCTGTAAAAACAGGAATAGGATTAAAAGCAAAAATAAATAATAGATCTGTTTTTGATAGGAAAAACTACTTTTATGCTGATCTTCCTCAGGGTTATCAAATCTCACAATATAAACATCCTATAGTTGGAGAGGGTATTGTAATATTAGATATGCCTTACGGGCAAAGAGAAATAGGCATTGAAAGACTTCATCTAGAACAAGATGCAGGAAAGAGTATTCATGACGTAGATCCACAAAGCACATTAGTTGATTTAAACAGATCAGGTATAGCTTTAATGGAAATAGTAAGTAAACCAGATTTAAGATCTTTAGATGAGGTTAATGCTTATATAAAAAAATTAAGATCTATAATGCGTTATCTAGGAACATGTGATGGTAATATGCAAGAAGGTTCTCTTAGAGCTGATGTTAATGTTTCAGTTAAAAAAAAAGGTACAAAAAATCTTGGGACTAGATGTGAAATAAAAAATGTTAATTCTATTAAATTTATGCAAATGGCAATTAATTATGAAGCTAATAGACAAGTTGACCTAATTGAAGATGGCAAAAAAATAGATCAAGAGACGAGATTATTTGATACAAAGAAGAATGAGACTAGATCCATGAGGTCAAAAGAAGATGCTCATGATTATAGATATTTTCCAGATCCAGATTTATTACCTTTGGAATTAAAAAATGATTTTATAGAAAAAATAAAGTCTGAAATTCCAGAATTACCCGATGAAAAAAAGAAAAGATTTATTGATAAATTTAATTTATCTTCATATGAAGCAAATATTCTAGTTTCTGATAAAGAGACATCAGAATATTTTGAAAAAGTTATAAAAAACTCTGATGTAAAATTATCAACAAATTGGATTACAGGTGAATTATTTGCTTTATTAAATGAGAATGATCTAGCAATAACTCAAAGTCCAATTAGCGCGGAAAACCTATCAAAATTGATAAATTTAATTAAGGATGGAATTATATCAGGGAAAATTGCTAAAACTGTATTTGAATTAATGGCAAGTGGTGATAAGGACCCACAAAAAATAGTTAAAGAAAAAGGCTTACAACAAGAAAGTAACCCAAAGGCTCTAGAATCGTTAATTGACAAAGTAATTACTGAAAATCCTGATAAAGTTAAAGAGTATAAATCTGGTAAAGAAAAACTTTTTGGTTTTTTTGTCGGTCAAGTTATGAAAGTTTCTGATGGAAAAGCAAATCCTAAACTTGTGAACGATATATTAAAGAAAAAACTTTAATATTATGGGTAAAAATCTTGAAATTAATTCTGAACTAGAAAAATATATTGAAGAATTAAGTTATAATTTGCACCCAATTCAACAAGAAATTATAAAATATAATGACAGTCTTGGAGATATTAAAAGAATGCAAATTTCAGTATCTCAATGTCATTTTTTGCATTTAATAACTAGAGTATCAAAAATAAAAAATGTTCTTGAAATAGGAACTTTTACAGGGCTGAGTGCCCTTAGTATCGCTTTAGCTTTGCCAGATGATGGTAGCCTTATTGCTTTAGATAAAAATGAATCAACAAATAATGTTGCAATGAATTTTTTCAAAAAAGCTAATCAAGAAATAAAAATTAAAACTATTACTAAACCTGCTCTTGAGAGTTTGAATGATTTAAAAAGAAATAATAAAATATTTGATATGGTTTTTATTGATGCAGACAAAGAAAATTATAAAAATTATTATGATATTTCACTAGATCTCATAAACAAAGAAGGTTTAATTATTGTAGACAATGTTTTATGGCATGGTGAAGTGGTAGACAAAACAAAAAATGATAGACTTACTAATATAATTAGAGATTTTAATTCTTACGTTAAAGATGACAAAAAAACTGAGCAAATAATTTTACCACTTGGTGATGGTTTTACAGTTTGTAGAAAATTATAATGTTTAATGTATTTGGATTTTATAAGTTTAAAAAACTTCGATATTTAAAGAAAAAAAAATATTTACTTCAAAAATATTTAATTGAACAAAATATACGTGGAACTATTATATTGGCAAAAGAAGGTGTCAATTCAACTATTTCCAGCAAATATACAAATATAAGATTTATTATAAATAAAATTAAGAAAATCCTTGATATAAACAATTTTGATAGTGAAAATATTTCTAAATGTAAATTTCAACCATTTCATAGAGCAAAAGTAAAAATAAAAAAAGAAATAGTTCCAATGGATTTATCTCTTTCTCCAAAAACTAAAAATAACAATAACTATGTTGAGCCTAATAAATGGAATAAATTTATTATTGCTAAAGATACATTAGTTTTAGATTCCAGAAAACCTTTTGAATATGATGTGGGTACTTTTAAAAAATCTATTAATCCTAAAATTGACAACTTTAGAGAGTTTCCAAAATATCTAAATAAACTTAATAAAAAAAAATCGATTGCAATGTTTTGTACAGGAGGAATTAGATGTGAAAAAGTATCAGTTTATTTAAAAAAAAAAGGATTTAAAAATGTTTTTCAATTAAAGGGTGGAATTCTTAATTATTTAAAAAAAGTTAGTAAAAGCAAAAGTTTATGGAAAGGTGAATGTTTTGTTTTTGATAATAGAATTTCTGTCAAACACGGTTTAATTAAAGGTACATATTCAATGTGTAGTGGATGTAGGAAACCTATTTCACCTAAAGACAAAAAATCTACTAAATATGAAGCAGGAGTTTCTTGTCCAAATTGTCACGATAGACTATCTAACTCTCAAAAAGATAGATTTAGGATGAGACAAAAGCAAATAAATCTTGCTAAAAAATCAGGAAAAAAGCATATATTCCAAAAAGAATTTAACTGAGGAAAAATTGTCAAAATCATTGAACTTAACTAAAGATCCTATTGGTCCACTTTTAAGAAAAATAGCTATACCTGCTAGCGTTGGAACTTTATTTCAAACTCTTTTTAATATTGTTGATACATTCTTTGCTGGTAAAATCTCCCCTGAAGCTTTATCAGCTCTTGCAAAATCTTTTCCTATATATTTTATAATTATAGCTGCTTGCGTAGGTGTTACTGTTGGTGGTACTTCGCTCATAGCAAATAGTATTGGTGAAAAAAATAAAAGGAATGTTTTAATTTATTTTGGTCAAACAATTATTTTTGGAATTATTTTATCTGTAATTATAACTTTCATTGGCCTTTATTACGCATCAGATATTTTTTTTATGATGGGCTCTACTAATGAAGTGGTAAATTTAGGTCTTCAATATACAGATGTTATTTTTTCTGGATCTATAGTTTTTATTTCTGTTGTCGCACTTAATTCATTATTACATGCTGAGGGTGATACAAAAACATTTAGAAATGTTCTTATCTTAAGTTTTGTTTTAAATATATTTTTAAACCCATTGTTTATATTTGGGTATGGTTTTATACCAGCTATGGGCATGATGGGTATAGGTCTAGCAACTATAATATCTCAAATCATTTCTTTTTTTATTTTATTAGCAAAAATTATGAGATCATCATCGTTAAAAGGAATTTCTATAAATAATTTTATTCCGAATTCATTTTATTTATCTAAAATATTTTTTCAATCTGCACCGATTTCAGCAGCACTATTCATGATATCCATAGGCAATTTAATTATACTTTGGTACATTTCAATATTTGGTGAGTTTGCTACTGCTGGTTATGGTTCAGCAACACGTTTTGAACAAATACTTTTATTGCCAGTGCTAGGTTTAAACACTGCTATAATATCAATAGTAGCACAAAATTTTGGAGCAAAGCAATTTTCAAGAGTCAAGGAATCTTATTTTTATGCAATTTTTTATGGATTTACCATTATGATTGTAGCTGGAATTATCATTTTTTTAAGTGCTGATAAAATTGTAAGTATTTTTACTAATAATACAGTTGTTATAAATTATGGTACAACTTATCTAAAAATTTCTGCTTTAATATTTCCAGCATTTCCAATTTATTTTATAAGCAATGGTTTTTTTATGGCTATTAAGAAATCTCATTATTCTATGTTTTTAAACATCATTAGAAATGTTTTACTACCAATTCCAACTATATATTTTGCAAATTTTTTCGGAGGTACATTTGAGACATTCTTTTGGAATTATTGTATATTCAATTGGATTTTTATGATTTCTTTACTGCTTTTTGTAACTTTTTATATAAAGAGATACTTACAATCTTAAAGCACAGTCATTTATCCAAGACCATAAATGCTCAGAAAAAGATCTTCTAACAAATAAATTTACATTATTAGTGCCTTTATGATGAATTATTACATCGATATGATTTAAAATCGTTTGAGTTGTAGATCCTTTCTTTTCTTTGAATTTATTAAAATTAAAAGGACTTCCAAATGAAAAAAGATCAAATATTTTTGTACCATTTAAATTAATCATAACAAATTGATCTGTCACATTAGTAATTGAGCCAAAGTTTTTTTTATAAATATTGTTATGTAAAATATCTTCTACTTCATAATTATTATTATCTTTTTCAGTAATATTATTTGAAAAAATCATCCATTCGTCTGGACTTAACCACATGGCGGTTAATTTTTCACTTGAAGATGACGTATTAGCTTCAGTTGGTAAAATCATATTTAATGTTTTTCCAACAGTAGACAAAAATTCTCTTTTTTTACCTCTTAAGTTTAATTTCATTATGGGAGCAATCTCTTTAATAATTAGATTGTCATAATTTTTATTTTGCTTGATAGGTGAAGTGTAATTAAGCATTTAATCTTTTATTCTCCTTATCAAAAAAAACCGAATCTGTAACAGTGACATTTATTATTTTGCTCTTCATAGGAACAAATAATTTTTGTCCTAGCATTTGTTTTCCACTTCTAACTACAGCTAGAGCAATTGATTTATTTAAGTTAGGACTAAAGTAACTTGATGTAACATGACCAAGCATTTCTATAGGTTTTTTACTAATTTCAGATACTATTTGTGCTCCTTCTTCTAAAACTTCCTTTGGATTTTCAGTAATTAAACCAACTAATTGTTTACGATCTTCTCTAGTTGTGTCTGATCTATATAAAGATCTTTTACCAATAAAATCATATTTTTTCTTACTAACAATCCAGTTCATTTGAAGGTCAATAGGAGTCATTGTTCCATCAGTATCTTGTCCAGTAATAATAAAACCTTTTTCAGCTCTTAATAAATGCATAGCTTCTGTTCCATAAGGAGTAATATTAAATTCTTTTCCAGCCTCCATACATTTTTCCCAAACTGATTTAGCATAATTAGCTTGAATATTTATT
>CACLNK010000013.1 GCA_902608305.1 uncultured Pelagibacteraceae bacterium
TTCTTTATCAGCTTTTACTTTTTCCGCTTGAGCTTCTGCTATGCCTAACCTTTTTGCATTTTTTCTTATGTTTTCAGCTTCTTTTTTATAGACATCTTCTGAAGAAAATGTATATCCACATTTTAGACACGTAATATTTTGACTCATTTTTATCTCCTTTTAATTAATAATATTTTTAATGTACCGTATCATTTTCATGGTCCTGCTTTTTTTCACCAATTAATTTACCTTCTGTAGGAGCTTCATCCCACTCCTTAAACTCATGTAGCCATTCTTTGTGATTATTTAATATTTCCTTTGATGTGGTTTCTAAATAATGTCTATAAAGTGGATAACTAAATTGAAACACCATTCTTTGCAAAAGTCTAAAAAGAAAAAGATAAAAACAATAACCCATGTCTAAAAAGCTTTTTCTTGAAGCTCTAAGATAATTTTCCACTAATTCTTTGGCTAAAGCATCCATTTTCTTTACTTCCATCTGTTCTGTTTGAATTTTATTACTACTTTTAGATCTATTAACAAAGTTTATTACCTCAGACTTGTTTTTTTTTACAACCAAGAATTTAGTTTTTTTGTTTTTTTTAAATTTCTTAAAGAAATTAACTATTTTTTTTTTCATATTTTAATACCTCATTACCTATTAATTAACGAAGTACAGTCTAGATGGGATAGAAAGAAAAGAATAATGTAAAAACTCCGCATCTAAACTAGTAGCTTCGTCCTAATCAAAGTTCTGTTATTTAGATGAGATTTTATAGGAACTAAATTTTCCGCATCTAAACAAGTAGCTTTAACTTAGTAATAGCACTGTATATTATACGTTTTTAAATGTCAATTAAATTATTTAGAAAGTAAATTTAATAATTTTCTAATTCCTTTTTTTTTTGTAGAAAGTTTTGATACCATCATACAAGCTTGGGATTTAAGTATTTCGCCATCTTTTAAAACTCTTAAGTTATTAGCTTTTAAGGTCTCACCACTAGAAGTAATATCAGTTATAATTTCAGAAGAGCCCGTAAAAGGATACGTCTCGGTTGCGCCTGAACTATTGACTAACTTGAATTGAGTCACTCCTTTAGAAAATAAGAATTCTCCTGTTAAATTTGGATACTTTGTTGCAACCCTTAACATTTTATTTTTTTTGTCTTTAAATTCAAAAGCAATTTCTTCAAGATCAGCTATGGTTTGCACATCAATCCATTCATCAGGTATTGCAACTACTAATGTTGCTTGTCCAAAATTATATTTTTTTAAAACAGATATTTTTTTTTGTATGTTTATTTGGCTTTCTTTTAAAAGATCATATCCAGAAAAACCAATATCTAATGATCCATCGGCTAACCTTTCTATGATCTCTCTAGCATGTAAGTAAATAATTTTTACTTTTGGCAATTTTTTAATAGATGCAAATAAATCTCTTGTACCTCTTAAAGATATTAATTTTAATTTTTTATTCTTAAAAATTTCTAAAACGTCTTTTTTAAGTCTGCCTTTGCTTGGTATTCCAATGTTAATTATTTTATTCATAAGCTAATGTTTTAAGATCTTCTTTAAATAATATGTTCATTTTTTTTAAAATTTTTTCTGGTAAGACTTTTTCCCACTGATTTTTACTACCAAGATTAAAAAAAGGTAATTTTTTATTAGTGGTTTGCCCTATCGGACTTTCCTTGAATCCTAGTTCTTGTTCTTTTTTTTTTAAAATTTTAAAATCACAACTTTCAATGCATTTTTTTGCTTTTTTAAAATTATAAAAACTTTTTAAACTAGCAGTTTTATTTATAAAATTAATTACACTTTCAAAAGTCTTCTCTGGATTTTTCTCTAAATCTTCATACTTAATTAATTGAACTGGAAATTCTTTATTATAAATCCATGATTTATAATGATTTTTCCATGAACTAAGAAAATTAAAATCAACATATTGATTATTTATTTTTTTATAAAGCAAACCTTTGTCATCTTTCATAAAGTTTAAAGCTTCTTCATAATCATGTTCGTAATGATGCTTTACTGATGTAATTACATTTCTAGGATCTCGAATTAAATAAATGCATCCCACTGTGTTTCGTGTATTTGTAAATCTAAAGTTGTTAACATCAAGAAATGCATTATGAGTTTTAAATAATTTAAAACGTCCGTCAGAATTTATTTTTTCTTGAGCATCAAGCCAAAATTCTGCTGTGTCAGCATAATTTGAAAAATCTTTTTTATAACCAGTAAAAAATTGTTTTGAGGGAAACTGATAAATTTTTGGTAATAAACTAAAATTAAATACACCATCTTCTGTATAATAATAAGCTGTTAATAAAGCTCTTAGCCAAGTATTACCGCTCTTTGGATATGATGCAATCCACATTATCATATTTAAATAAGATTCAAAGCTGCCCCAACTGCGGGCACTTGTTTATTAGAACCAAGATTAAAAATTAATTTATCGTAACGTCCACCATTAACAATATTAATATTTTTATTTTTTTCTCTGATATCAATTTTAAATACCATTCCAGTATAATATTCCAACTGTCTTCCAAATGAGGCAGAGAATTCAACTTTTAATTTTAAAAGTCTATTTTGTGAAATGGGAAAATAATTTTGCTCAACGCTTAAATTAATTTTATTTTTTTTGAAAAAAGTGTTTAATTTTTCAGCTGCCAGATTAACTTGACAATTAATCTTTAAAAAATCTTTTATTATCTTAGAAACTTTTTTGCCCCCACTTGTTCTTCTCGGATCTTTAATTTTATTATTAAATCTATTCAAAATTTCGCCTACTGTTCTTCCTGCAATTAGTCTTTGCTGTTTTTCTTTAAGCATTTGTTGATATCTTCTTTTATCAACTTCAACAATTGTTGGGTCCACATCAGAGTTTGTTTCTAATCTCTTTAAAAGATCATTGAAATATTTTTCCCTCCAAAAGTGTCTTACTAATCTTAATTTCCATCTTTTTGGAATATCTAATTTAGCTATTAATAAATTAAATATTTCAACATTTCCAATTTTTAAAGTACCTGATGAATACGAAAAATTAGATAAAGATTTTATTGCAGTATTAATAATTTCCTTATCATCTTTTTTTTCATTTTTAGAACCAAGTATTTCAAATCCAATTTGATTTCTAATTATTGAATCTTTTCTGTTTGGTGACTTTCTATAAGCTTCACCACTATAAAATATTTTTTCCTTGCCTTTTAAGTTATTTTCTAAATATCTCAGACATGAAGCTATAGTTAAATCTGGCCTCAGACATAGCTCACTCCCGTTGTGATCAATAAAAGAGAAGATAAACTTTTTAAAATTTTCTCCTGACCTTTGAACTATATGATTGGCCTCAATAACTGAATCTAGTTCAATATATTTAAATCCTTTAGAGCGTACCGATCTAAGTATTTTTTCAGATAAGTTTTTTGATTTCATTAATTAGACTTTCTTTTGAAACAGTTTTTTGATCGTTTTCTTTTGAAGATTTTAGATTTTTTAAAGTAAATTTATTTTCCTTAACTTCAGATTCACCAACAATAACTGCAACGGGACAACCTTTTTTATCCGCATAAGTTAATTGTTTTTTTAAATTTTTTGTTGAATCTAAATATAATTCAGAATTTATTCCATTTTCTCTTAAATAATCTAAAATTTCATAATATTTTTTTAAATATTTGCTATCTAAAATACAAATAAGAACAGGTTCATTATTTTTTTGTTTAATCGAACCAATTTGGTTTAAAACAAATAACAACCTATCTACTCCAATACTCATTCCAGTTGCTGGAAAATCTACATTCTTGAATCTAGATATAAGCCCATCGAATCTACCTCCTGAACAAATACTTCCCACATTTATTTCTTTTCCTTTTGGATTTTTAACCTTAAAATTAAGATTAGTTTCAACGCAAAATCCATCATAATAAACAAGGCCACGTACTATTGTAAAGTTAGGTTGAATTATTTTTGAATACTTTCCATAGCTTATAATTTCCAAAAGGTCTTCGGTTTCTTTAATTCCTTCAACAGATAAGGAATTTTTTAAAATGGACTTTAAATCTTTAAGATTATTTATTTTTAAAAAATTTAAAATTTCAGATGCTTGTGTATCAGATAGGTTGGCACCTTTTGTAATTGCTCCAGAAATATCCACCCTTTCTTTTTTAAGTAAATCTTCAACTCCTTTTAATCCAATTCGATCTAATTTATCGATAGCTCTAATTACTTTTAATTCCTGAACTTTATTAGTGATTTTTAGATTATTAATTAATCCTTGAACTATTTTTCTATTGCTTATGCTTACTTTAAATTGATTATCGTTTAATCCGCTTTTTATTAAAGTGTCTGCAATAATATTGCAAATCTCTGCGTCAGCCTGGCTTTTATTTATATTCCCAATAATATCAACATCAGCTTGAGTAAATTCACGGTACCTTGCATTTCCACTTTTTTCATTTCTCCAAACATTTCCTATTGCATATCTCTTATATGGAAAAGGAAGTTCTCTATAGTTTTGAGCAACAAATCTACTTAAAGGACTACTTAAATCATATCGAAGCGTAATTTTTTCGTTACCATCGTTAAATGTGAATACATCAGACATAGAATTATCTTCATCATCTGCCAAAAACGATCCTATATTTTTGCTAATCTCAAAAGATGGTGTTTCTAAAGAGCTAAAACCAAACTTTAAAAAATTATTTTCAATTATCTCAAGTAATTTCTTTTTGAGTGATAATTGTTTATTCCATCTATCTTCAAAACCTGAAGGTAATCCAGGTGTTAATTTTTCTTCTTTTTTCATTTTTTGGTACCGCCTCTTGGAATTGAACCAAGATTGAGAGTTCCACAAACTCCAGGATTAACCATTATCCGAAGGCGGCATCCTTCCTTTGTTTTATACTAATTGTTATTAATTTTAAATTTATAAAATGATTAAATTGCTAGCGTGCAGCCAGCATGAAAATGATGTCTGTGAGAATTTCTTGATACTTTAATTTTTTTAATCATTGCGAGTTAAATAACACTTATTTTTATAAATGCAAGTAGGTTTTGTATAGGAACAGAAAAAGCTTATTCTGGCCTTTAAAATTCCTATACAAATTTGATTGATTTAGAATTACGACGTCTTTTGGAGCTTGACCGCTGACGGGCCTTTTTCTCCGTCCTCAACTTCAAATGTTAATTCATCGCCTTCGTTAAGAAATCTTAATCCAGCTTCTCTTACTGCTGAGGCATGAACAAATACATCTTTTTCTTTATCTTCTCGTTCAATGAAACCATATCCTTTTTTTCCATTGAACCACTTTACTTTGCCTTTTAGACTCATGTTTACTCTTTCCTTTATTGTTTTACTTTAGCTAAACTTTAGCTTGTGACTAATTAGTAGATTTTAATATTTATTGCAAGCTAAATGAAATGTGATTTTTGACCATTATTGGTGGTGGCCTTGGTTTGAATCGCACAAACGACACATACCTTTTCAGGGTACTGCTCTACTACTGAGCTACAAGGCCAAAATAGATTAAAATCTAAAAATTATTCTTCCTTTTGTCAAATCATAAGGCGTGACTTCAACCGTAACATTGTCACCCTGTAGTATTCTAATTCTATTTTTTCTTAATTTACCTGCAGTATGGGCAGTTACTATATGATTGTTTTCTAATTGTACTCTAAACATTGCGTTAGGAAGCAATTCAATAACCTTTCCCTTGAATTCAAGTAAATCTTGTTTTGACAAATTTATTTTCTCCTAATTCTTAATTTTATTGATTTAGCATGTCCTTCTAAACCTTCAAAATTTGCTAGAGTTATAACTGAAGGGCCAAGAGTTTCAATACCCTTTTTTGATAAATTGATATATGAGATTTTTTTATAAAAATCATAAACAGACAATCCGCTTGAAAATTTGGCTGAAGAATTTGTTGGCAAAATATGATTAGTACCCGCATTATAATCAGTAATTGCCATTGCCGAATATTTTCCTAAACAAATTGAGCCTGCGTTTTTAATTTTAGTTACAATTTCTTTGTAATTTTTAATATTTAACTCTAAGTGTTCTGGAGCTATCATATTAACTATATCAATAATTTGTTTGTCAGATTTGATGTGTATAAGGATACCATTTGAAATCAAACTTTTTTTTGCAATCAATTTTCTAGGTAGATCTTTTAATTGATTGGCGAGTGAAGTCTTTACTCTATTTATAAAGTTTTTATCCTTTGAAATTAGGATACATTGAGAATTTGTATCATGTTCTGCTTGACCCAAAAGATCTGCGGCAATCCATTCTGCATTAGAAAATTTATCAGCTACAACAGTAATTTCGGAAGGTCCAGCAATTATATCAATACCAACATCACCAAAAACTTCTTTTTTGGCAGAAGAAACAAAAATATTTCCTGGCCCAACAATTTTATTAACTTTTTTAATTCTTTTTGTGCCGTAAGCTAAAGCAGCTATAGCTTGCACTCCACCAATTGAATAAATTTCTTTAATACCGGTTTTTTTTGCAGCATATAAAACTCCGGGGTTCTGCTGATTTTTAAGTTTGGGATTAACCATAACAATTCTTTTTACTCCCGCTATTTTTGCTGGTATGGAATTCATCAAAACTGTTGAAGGAAAGCTTGCGTTTCCCCCAGGAACATAAATGCCAACTGAGTCAATGGGCATATATTTGTAATCTAATTTATTATTTAAAGTATCTTTGTAAGATATATTTTTAACTTTTTGTTTCGAATGAAATTTCGAAATTCTATTAAAAGCAAAATCAATAGCTTTTTTTATTTTTGGATTAAGTGATTTAATACTTTGTGCTGTTTTTTTCTTACTTGAGGTTATTTCAGTGTTTTTGCTGAATCTTTTCTCATACTTAATTAAAGCTTTATCGCCATTTTTTCTGACATCTCTAATTATTTTTTTAACTATGTTTGTATTTTTTTTTACTCCACTTTGTCTTTTGGAAAGCAATATATTAAGTTTAGATTGATAATTATTGCTCCTACAGTCTAATATTTTAATCATTTAAATTTTGTTTTGATCTTCTAAAATTACTTCAACTATTTCGGTAGATAGCGTTATACAAGAATTATTATTAAAAATTAAGTTTATTTCAAATTTATCTTTATTCTTTAATAAATCTATTGTTAATAATTCTAGAATTAAGTCTTTATCATTTTGATCAATGTTTTTAGACTTTACCCATTGTATAAAATCGAATCTTAAGATGCTATTAATTTCTTGTCTATTTTTTTCATTTTCTAGGTTAAATCTTTGTAAAAAAATTAAGAAAATTTGATTTTTTTTTAAATATTTTAGCTCATTTATTTTAACTTTTGCTTCAAAACAATAAGCTGATATTAATTTTAATCCCTGACTATCCTTTGCAATAATCTTTGCTAAATATTTTTTGTCCATTTGCTAAGAAATTCTTCTAATATTTGCACCAACATTACTCAATTTTTTCTCTATTTGCTCATATCCTCTGTCTAAATGATATATTCTATTAATAATCGATTTACCTTTTGCGGTTAGTGCAGCAAGTATCAAAGAAACCGATGCTCTTAAATCTGTTGCCATTAATTCTGCTGCTTTAAAATTTATATTGCCTTCAATAATGGCTTTATTCCCAAAAATTTTAATTTTTGCACCCATTCTATTAAGCTCTGGAGCATGCATAAATCTATTTTCAAAAATTTTTTCGCTTATTTCTGATCTTCCTTCTGCTTTACACAATAAAACCATTAACTGTGCCTGTAAGTCTGTTGGAAAACCTGGGTATGGAGCTGTTTTTAATTTTATATTTTTAATTTTTCTTTTTCCTACAATATTAATCTCATTACCTTTGATTTTTATCTTTGTTCCAATTCTTTTCAAAATATTTATCTCTGTACTAATTATCTTTGGCTTAACATTCTTAATTTTTAAATTTCCTCCTGTTAAAGCTGAAGCAATCATATAGGTTACTGCTTCAATTCTATCAAACATTATTTTATATTTTAAATTTTGTAATACCTGAACACCCATAATTGTAATTGTTCTTTGTCCGGTCCATTTAATATTGCACCCCATTTTTCTTAAAAAATTAATTAAATCTTTAATTTCAGGTTCAATAGCGCAATTTCTTAAAATTGTCTTTCCCTTTGCAAAACTAGCGGCAATAATTAAATTTTCTGTTGCACCAACCGATATTTTAGGAAACTTTATTACATTACCAATTAGTCCTTTCGGTGCTTTAGCATGAATATATCCTTGAATAATTTTATACTTTACTCCTAACTTTGATAGAGCTTTTAAATGGATATCTACAGGTCTTGATCCAATAGCGCATCCTCCTGGTAAAGAAACTTTAGCTTTGCCAAACCTTGCTAATAAAGGCCCAAGCACAAGTATGCCTGCTCTCATAGTTTTAACTAGATTGTAAGATACATATGTTTTTATATTTTTAGAATTATGAATATCGACTGATTTGTTTTTTTTATTAAATTTTATTTTTGAACCTAAAGAACGAAGTAACAAAAGCATTGTTTCTATATCTTTTACTTTAGGCAAATTTAATATCCGAACTTTTTTATTTGATAGCAAAGTTCCTGCTAAAATAGGTAAAGAAGAATTTTTTGATCCAGAAATACTAATATTGCCCTTAAGCCTTTTAGCTCCTATAACCTCCAATTTTTCCATTGTTTAAACTTTTGGTAAGGTAACCCCAGTTTGTCCCATATATTTACCATTTCTGTCCGAGTAAGATATTTCTGGTTTTTCATTTCCTTGAAGAAATATGAATTGGGCTACACCCTCATTAGCATAAATTTTTGCAGGTAAGGGAGTAGTATTTGAAAATTCAAGAGTGACATGTCCTTCCCAGCCAGGCTCTAACGGTGTAACATTTACAATAATACCACACCTTGCATATGTTGATTTTCCTAAACAAATAACCAAAACATCTTTTGGAATTTTAAAATATTCAACTGTACTTGCTAGAACAAATGAATTAGGTGGTATTATGCATTCTGAAATATTTTTTGTAACAAAATTACTAGGTTTAAAATTTTTAGGGTCTACAATTTCAGAATTAACATTTGTAAATATTTTAAATTCATCTGAGACTCTTGCATCATATCCAAAAGAAGATAATCCATAAGAAATCTTACCTTCTCTAACTTGCTTACCTTCAAATGGCGAAATCATTGAATGTTCTAAAGCCATCTTTTTTATCCATTTATCAGATAAGATAGACATTTATTTATTTTTTTTCTTATTTTTTTTTTGAAAAAGTTTTCTTTTCTTTAAATTTTTTTTTAAGGCAAGTTCAAGTCTGAAAATTTTTTCTTTATAATTATTCATTTACTTTTATCTGGGTTTGTTAAATCTTCAAGAGTAATTGGCTTTTTAACATCATGCATTTTAATAACGGCCTTATTTTTTTCTCCTACTTTAGCTTGTCTTTTAGCTTTTTTTTCTGCAAGCTTTTTTTCCCTTTTCGCCTGCTTCTCCATAGCCTTCATTCCACGTGTTGATTTGTAATCGTAATGAATTCCCACTTTTAATTCCTTAAATAAAATTATTTTATTACTAGATATAAATCATTATATTAAAAAAATTAAGGCAATAATTTGAATAAATTGGTTTTATATATTAGGTTTCTTAAAACTATGAACTTAAGCCCATATAGCTCAGACGGTAGAGCAATTCCATGGTAAGGAAGAGGTCATCAGTTCGATTCTGGTTATGGGCACCAAATTTAATTTTTATAGAAAAATTTTTTTAAAATGATGGTTAAAAAAACTAAAAAAATAAAGCCTAAAATAGGTAAATAGATTTCATTAGACACCAATAAATCTAGCAAACTTGGTACCGTATCATTATTTTTAATTATTTCCGAAATTCCACTTCCTAATGAAGCAATTATAAATCCCTGGGGCATGATTCCTAAAAAAGAGCCAAAAAAATAATTTTTTCTTTTAATGTTAAACAAAATAGGCAATAAATTTGCAATCTGAAAAGGAATACCTCCAACAAATCTATAAATTAAAAAAAATATAAATTCATTTTTTTTAAATTTAGTTTCTAAATTTTTAAATTTACTTAAAAATTTTTCCTTTATTAAATCTTTAAAAAAATAACCGCCAAATATATATAAAACTGTAGCTCCAATAGACAAAGAACCTACTGCTAACAAAGCTCCTAACCATTTTCCAAATGTAAAACCCGCAACTAATAAAATTGGACTTGCAAAACCTAACATTAAAACCCAGATAACCGTAAAAATTAAAAAAGCAAATGATAATAAAACTGTATTAGTTTGTTTAATATTGGCCAAATATTCTCTATTGGTCTGAATAAACTTATAAGTAGTAATTTCTTCCAGGGTAAATTTAGAAAAAAATAAGTACAAAAAAATAAAAAGTAATATTAGATAAAATAGACCTATAATAATTTTAATATTTTTTGTTTTCTGCATTATTCTAATTCTCTATAAAATCTTCTGTACTTATATATATTTATTTTCTATAAATACCGAAATTTTAACAATATTAACACCGCCGATATATGAAAAGAACATACAATCCTAGTAAAAAAAAGAGACAAAGAAAACATGGTTTTAGATCAAAGATGAAAACTAAAGGTGGTAGAAAGACGCTTGCAAGAAGAAGAAAAAAAGGAAGAAAAGCACTTACTGTTTAGTTTAATGAAAAGTAAAATAATTTGTCTATCTAAAAATGATGAGTTTAAGGAAATTCTTAAAGGAAGAAAAAATAGTAATAAATATTTTACAATTTTTTTTAAAAAACTTACAAATAAAAATAATAAAAAACTAAATATAAGTTTTATTGCAAAAAAAAAATTAGGAAATGCAGTTGAAAGAAATAAAATAAAAAGAAAACTAAGAAACATAACAAATGAAGCTGTAAATAAATTATCATTGAAATTTGATTATTCATACATAGTAATTGCTAAAGAAACTATTTTAAAAAATGATTATTTGGATATTAAAAAAACAATGTTCACTGAATTTAATAAGATTAAATAATGAAAATTTTATCTAATATTTTAATAAAATTTATAAAAGGATATAAATTAATTATTTCACCCTACCTTGGTAATAATTGCAGGTATCTGCCGACTTGTTCTGAATACTTTATTGACTGTCTAAAAATATATGGTCTAACAAAAGGTTTCTATAAAGGTGTTAAAAGATTATTAACTTGCCACCCAATAAAGTTTTTAGGAGGTGGAGAAGGATTTGACCCTGTTCACAAATTAAAGGAAAAAAATAACCATGGACACTAAAAATGTTATCGCTGCAATATCTTTGTCTGCTGCAGTATTAATATTGTACAGCCTTTTTTTTGTTCCAGAACCAGATCCTAGTAGAATTAAAAAAGATCCAATTGAAAAAACAAAAACTGTTGAAAGTTCTGATACCCCTAGCTTAGATAAAAATGAAAATTTCACAAAACTAACTAGAAAAGATGCTTTATCAGAAAATGATAGAATTCAATTTGAAAACAATAATATTATAGGATCTATTTCTCTTAAAGGTGCAACAATAGATGACTTAACTTTTAAAGAATATAATGTTGAACTTAATGGTAACGAAAAAGTTACTTTGTTAAACCCAAGAAAAGTTGAGGATGGTTATTTAATAGAAAGTGGCTTTGTAACTACAAACAAAAATATAGATGTGCCAGACTCATCTACAATATGGAGAATTTCTGGAAATAAAAAATTAACTAATAATAATCCTATCAAATTAGTCTGGGGTAACTCTCAAGGTATTACATTTGAAAAACATATAAGTTTAGACGATCAATTTTTATTTACAGTTAAAGAAAAAATAATTAATTCATCAGATAAAACTTATAATTTTTATTCTTATGGGCAGATAATTAGAAATAAACTTCCCCAAATATCTGGTTTTTATATTCTTCATGAAGGTTTTTTATCTGTACTTGATGATCAATTAATTGAAGAAGATTACGATGATATTCAAGAAAAGAAATTTACACAAACTGCTCAGGAAGGGTTTTTTGGCTATTCTGATAAATTCTGGCTTACCTCAATTATTCCACCTAGAAGCAAAGAATTTAAAACAACTTTTGATTATAAAAATAAATTTAGAGCTAATTATATATCTTCTGAAGGTACAGAAGCTGGGCCTAATGAAACTATAGAAGAAGAAATTCAAATTATTGTTGCAGCTAAAAGAGTTAAAGCAGTTGATGGTTATGCTGAAAGTCTAAACATTAATAAATTCGATTTAGCTATTGATTGGGGTGTAATGTACTTCTTAACGAAGCCATTATTCTTTGCAATTGATTATTTCTTTAAATTTTTTGGTAATTATGGTTTAGCAATTATAGCGGTAACTGTTTGTATTAGGCTAGCATTCTTCCCTCTTGCTAATTACTCCTTTAGGTCGATGGGAAAGATGAAACTTCTTCAACCGGAAATGACAAGACTAAAAGAACTTCATAAGGATGATAAAATGAAGCTGCAACAAGAGATGATGGCTCTTTACAAAAAAGAAAAGGTAAATCCTATGAGTGGCTGCCTACCGATACTCGTTCAAATCCCAGTATTCTTCGCTTTATACAAAGTATTGTTTGTAACTATTGAAATGCGGCATATGCCTTTTTATGGTTGGATTCATGATTTAAGTGATCGAGATCCCACTTCTATATTTAATCTTTTTGGTTTAATTCCATGGGATCCGCCATCATTTTTAATTATAGGAGCGTGGCCAATCGCCATGGGTCTCAGTATGTGGGTGCAGCAAAAACTAAATCCAAAACCACCTGATCCTATACAACAAAAAATTTTTGCATTCTTTCCTATTTTTCTTACGGTGATACTCGCACCGTTTCCATCAGGTCTGGTCATTTATTGGACTTTCAACAACCTGTTGACACTAATTCAGCAGTATTACATACAAAGAAAAATGACTGTTAAAACAGCTTAATGTCATCATTAAAAAAAGAAGTATTATTAAACATTCTACCTAAAAATGGTCCATCATTAGAAGAAGTTGAAAAGTACTTAGACAAATATAATGAAGAGTTTATAGTTATTAAATGTGGTGGAAGCGTATTAATTAATCAAAATTTATTTAATATTTTTATTCAAGATGTTGCCGTTTTAAAAAAACTTGGTTTATCTCCTATAATTGTTCATGGAGGAGGAAAAAGAATAAATAACAAACTAAGTGAATTAAACATTAAAACTAATTTCATTAAAGGATTAAGAGTTACGGATGTTAAAACTATAAAAATAGTCGAGGATGTCCTAATAGAATTTAATAAAGAAATAGTAAATGCACTTAAATATCTATCTTGTGAGGCAAAAAGAATTACCTCTAAAGAACATAATATAATATCTGTTAAACCTGAAACTAAAGATTTAGGTTTTGTTGGAACACCGAATAAAATTAAAACCAATGTTTTAAATGAAATTATTAAAGCAAATGTAGTGCCTGTTGTCGCTCCTTTAGGAATAAATGAAAATAATCAAACTTTTAATATAAATGCCGATACTGCAGCTGGCGCAATAGCTAAAGTACTTAAAGCTAGAAGATTATTAATAATTAGTGATGTTGAAGGTGTGCTAGATAAAAATAAAAAATTAATTACTGAAATTAACTCAAAAAAAGCAAAAGAAATGATTAATGATGAGATTATTTCTGGTGGAATGTTACCAAAAATTAACAATTGTTTAGATGTGGCAAGCAATGGAGTTAAAGGTGTTGTAATAATTGATGGAAGAAAGCCTCATTCTATTCTTTTTGAATTATTTTCTGATAAAGGTGCTGGAACCTTAATAAGAGAGTGAAAGATTTAATAGATATAAAATATTGGATATTTGATTTGGATAATACCCTTTATAGTGGACAAACAAAAGTTTTTGCGGAAGTTAGTAAAAATATGTCAGCTTATATATCAAAAAAACTAGATATAGATTTACTTAAGGCCAAAGAATTACAAAAAAAATATTTTTATGAAAATGGAACAACACTTTCAGGTCTTATGAAATATGATAAAATAGATCCACATGAATTTCTTGAATTTGTTCACAATATAGACATTAGCTGGCTTCCAAAAGATTTATTATTAAGACAAGAATTAATTAAAATTAAAGAAAAAAAATATATATTTTCTAATGGCTCACATTCTCATGTAGAAAATGTCACAAAACAACTGGGTATTGAAGATTTATTTGATGGTGCATTTGCAATAACAGATGCTGACTTTGTTCCAAAACCTAAAGTGGAACCATATAAAAAAATGATCAAAAAATTTAATCTCGATCCTAGAAAATCAATATTAATCGATGATATTGCTCATAATTTAGAACAAGCTAAAAATTTAGGAATGAAAACATGTTGGCTTGAGAACAATGAAACTTTTGCAAAAAAAGACGCGGATAAACCATATATTGATTATAAGATTAAGAGCTTGCCTTCTTTTCTTCAAGAAATTAATGTATTAAAAACAGTGTAAGAAGTATGACAGAATTTGAAAAAATTATAAACTCAGCTTGGGATAAGAAAGATAAAATTGACTCTAAATCAGATCAATCAATAATTGATGCTATTAAAGAAACCATTGAATTAGTTGATAAAGGTAAAATAAGAGTTGCTGAAAAAAAAGATAATGAATGGATAGTTAATCAATGGATTAAAAAAGCAATACTTCTAAGCTTTAAAACTAATGAGATGCAAGCTCTAGCCGGACCTTACGCAACTTGGTGGGATAAAGTCAGAGGAAAAACTGCAGGTTGGGGAATAGAAGAGCATAAAAAGGCTGGCTTTAGAATGGTGCCAAACGGAGTTGTTAGACATGGATCTTTTATTGCAAAAAATGTTGTGCTAATGCCTTCCTTTGTAAATATCGGTGCTTACGTTGACAACGGTACAATGATCGATACTTGGGCATCTGTAGGATCATGTGCTCAAATAGGAAAGAATTGTCATATTTCAGGAGGAGCTGGTATTGGTGGAGTATTGGAGCCTATGCAAGCAAATCCGACTATAGTAGAAGACAATTGTTTTATTGGAGCTCGTTCAGAGATAGTTGAAGGAATAATAGTGGGAGAAGGATCTGTATTATCAATGGGTGTTTTTATCGGTCAATCAACTAAAATAGTTGATAGAAAAACTGGGAATATTATTTTTGGCAAAATTCCTCCTTACTCTGTAATTGTGCCAGGAAGTTTACCAAGTAAAGATGGTAAAGGACCTTCTCTATCATGTGCTGTAATTATTAAGCAAGTTGATGAGAAAACCAGATCCAAAACGTCAATAAATGATCTATTAAGAGAATAAACAAGTGTCAATATTAAATGAATTAAAATTGGCTAAAGAGCTAATAAGATTTCCAAGCATTACACCATTAGACGCTGGAACAATGAATTTTCTGGCAAGAAAATTAATGTCCCTAGGATTTAAATGTAAAATTTTAGAATTCAAATCAAAAAATTCAAAACCTGTTAAAAATTTATATGCAAGATTGGGAAAATCTAGACCAAATTTTTGCTATGCGGGCCACACGGATGTTGTACCACCTGGTAATTTAAATAACTGGACCGTAAATCCATTCAAACCAGCTGTTAAAGGAAATCATTTAATTGGAAGAGGTGCCAATGACATGAAAGCTTCAGTTGCTTGCTTTATTGCTGCAGTAAGCAAATTTAAAATCAAAAAATTTAAAGGCTCAATAAGTTTATTAATTACGGGTGATGAAGAAGGTATAGCTATTAATGGAACAAAAAGAGTTGTTGAATATTTAAAAAGAAAAAAAGAGAAAATTGATTTTTGTTTAGTAGGTGAACCTACCAATCAAAACAAACTGGGAGAAATGATGAAGATTGGCAGAAGAGGAAGTATTACTGGCTATCTAACAATTTGTGGTATTCAAGGTCATGTTGCCTATCCTCATGATGCCAACAATCCCGCTCCAGTTATGATAAAAATATTAAATCAAATTGAAAATATAAAATTTGATAAAGGAACAAAAAACTTTCAACCTTCAAACCTTGAAATAGTTAAAATGAATATTGAAAATACAGCTGATAACGTTATTCCAGCAGAAGCATCAGCTACTTTTAATATACGATTTAATAATAAACATTCATCAAGCTCTCTAAAAAAGAAACTAAATAATATTTTTATAAAAGCTTGTAAAAAAAGTAAGTGTTCTTATAAAATTTCCTACATGGTATCGGGGGAAGCTTTTATAACAGTTCCTAATAAAACAACCAAAATGATTCAAAATACCATTAAAAAAATAACTAAAATAAAACCAAAATTATCAACATCAGGTGGAACATCAGATGCAAGATTTATAAGAAAAATGTCTCCCTGTGTGGAATTCGGTTTAGTTGGAAAAACCATGCATAAGGTTGATGAATCTGTATCTGTTTCAGATCTAAAAAAATTAACTCATATTTATCAGAATATTTTAATAAACTATTTTATGTGAAGTTGCTAAATAAGCTCAATAAAGTAATTTACTATTATGGATATCCTTAAAATGGTTGAGGTTACAAGAAGTGGTTTCACAGAAAGTACACATAGTGGTGTTGCCGTATTAATTAATTCAAGTGGAGAAACATTACAGGAATGGGGAAATTCAAATACATTAATTTATCCAAGGTCAGCACTAAAACCTATTCAAACACTGAATCTTTACAAAGATGGAGTGGCAGAAGTTTTGGGCTTTTCGGATACTCTTATAGCTTTAACCACAGCTTCACATCATGCTGAAAATATTCATCAAAAAATGATTAATAATTGGTTAAAAAAAATGAATTTAAAAGAAAAGAATCTTTCTTGTGGGCCTAGTTGGCCTTGGAATATAAAAGATCAATTTAAAGCTCATTTAAAATATAAAATTAAAAGAAAAATTTTTCATAATTGTTCTGGTAAACATTGTGGTCATTTAGCAGTTTCTAAATATAAAAATCTACCTATAAAAAATTACCAAAATAAAGATCATCCAATTCAAAAGGATTTGATTAATTTGGTTGAAGACCTTTCAAAATATAAAATAAAAAAAATAGGTGTTGACGGATGTACTTTACCTAATCCATTAATTCCTTTAAAAAAATTTGCATTTGCTATGGCTCAATTGGCTGATTATAAAAAACTAAATGAGCATTCAGCTATTGCTAAAAGAATTTTTGATTCTTGCGTGAAATTCCCAGAAATTACTGGTGGTAATAAAAGTATAAATTCTATTTTAACCAAGCTATCTAAAGGAAAGATATTTGTTAAAAATGGAGCGGAGGGAGTTTTTGTAGCTATAATACCTGAAAAAAAATCAGCTTTAGCTGTCAAAATTATTGATGGTGCTAGTAGAGCAGCTGAAGTAGCTATTGCTGGATTATTATCAGAACTTAAAATAATTAATAATGAAAAAATTAATAAAATTAAAAAAACAATAATTAAAAATTCAGCTAATCAAATAATAGGATCTATGCACTGGATATGTTAAAATGAAAACAGGAATTATAACCACTGATACCTGCCTTAATCACAATACAGGACATGGGCATCCTGAAAGAGCTGATAGAGTTTCTGTTATAATTAAAAATTTAAAAAAAATTAAAAATAAAAATTTAGTTTGGAAAAAATCAAAAAAATACAATACAAAATATTTAGAAATTGCTCATAATATAAATTATATAAAAGAAGTAAAAAAATCCTTTCCAAAAAAAGGATTGTTCTTTTTAGATGGAGATACAATAATTTCTCCAGGTAGCAAGGAAGCATCATCAGATGCAGTAGGATCAATTATTGCTGCAATTGATGGAGTCCAAAATAAAGAGTTTAAAAATGCTTTTTGTGCTGTAAGGCCGCCTGGACATCATGCAGAAAAAAATAAAGCAATGGGTTTTTGTATTTATAATAATGTAGCAGTAGGTGCTCATTATTTAATAGATAAATATAAATTTAACAAAGTTGCAATTATTGACTTTGATGTTCATCATGGAAATGGAACACAAGATATTTTTCATGATAGTGAAAAAGTTTTATACATCTCGACACATCAATATCCTTATTATCCTGGAACTGGAAACCAAAGTGAAAAAGGCAAGCATAATAATATATTTAACATTCCCTTACCCGCAGGAACAACTTCGGAAGAATATTTAAATGCTTATGAGCATGTTTTAAAAAAGTTAAAAGAATTTAAACCTGAATTTATTTTATTTTCTGCAGGATTTGATGGTCATAAAGACGATCCCTTAGCTCAATTTCAATTAAAATCAAGAGATTTTTATGATTTAACTAAAAGAACATTAAGTTTAGCTAAATTACATTGCAACGGAAAAGTCGTATCGATTTTAGAAGGCGGATATGATCTTAATGCACTTCAAGAAAGCACAGAGATGCATGTCAGCGCACTATTAGAATTTAATTGAAAATTTAAAATTATTCATTAAACAACTTTAAATGAAGCTTTACAGAATTAAAAAATCTAATATTGATAGAAATGGACGAGGTCTTTATGCCATTAAAGATATTAAAGAAGGTACTAGGATTATTAATTACGTTGGAAAAATTATTACTAAAAAAAAAACTGAAGAATGTGAAAAATTTGATAATTCAAAACCAATTTATTTATTTAATCTAAATAGCAGATACGACCTTGATGGGGATGTTTCTTGGAATACAGCTCGTTTAATTAACCATTCATGTTTAAATAACTGTGATTACGAAGGTAAAGGTTTAAAACTTTGGGTGATTGCTGTCAGAGACATTAAAAAGGGTGAAGAATTAACTTGTGATTATGGATTCAGTTATAATTCAGATTATAAGCAGTTTCCTTGCAAGTGTGGTTCAAAAAATTGTGTTGGTTTTATTGTACGAGAAGGGTCAAGATGGCGAATTAATAAAAAATTGAAAAAAATTCAAAGAGCTAGTAGATAACCTTCTCTAAAAACAATCCATGAGCAGGTGCAGGTGGGGCACATAAAGTTTTTTTCTTAGATTTAAAAACATTTTCAAATTTTTTTAAATCCCATTTTTTTTCAGCTAAATATTTTAAGCAACCTACCATAGATCTAACTTGTTGCTGTAAGAAAGATTGGGATTTAAATTGAATTTGTATTTTATTTTTTACTTCTTTTATTTTAATTGACTTAATTGTTCTAATAGGGTTTTTGGCATTACAGCTAGACGACCTAAATGTAGAAAAATCATTAGTTCCCAATAACTTTTTAGCTCCTTTTTTCATCAATTTTAAATCTAATTTTTTTCTAATATGCCATCCTCTGTTTTTTTCTATAGAAGGTCTGCTAATTCTATTAAAAATAACATAAGTGTAAATTCGCTGTTTAGCAGAAAATCTTGCATGAAAATTTAAACTTTTATTTCTTATATTTGTTACTGAAATTAATTTTATATTTAAAAAAAAATTTATTGATTGCAAGAATTTATCTAAATTTTTAATTTTTTTTTTACAATCAAAGTGAGCTGATTGTTCAACTGCATGAACCCCTGAATCTGTACGTCCAGAACCAACTAAATTTATTTTTTCTTTTAAAAGTCTAGATATTTTAATTTGAATTAATTTTTGAATAGACTGTCCCCTAGGTTGTATTTGCCATCCAATAAAATTAGTTCCAACGTATTCAATTAAAATTTGGTATCTATGCATTATTCAAGTTTGACCCTTTTTTTATTTGGGAACCAAGCACAAATTCATTGATATTTTGAGGTCTTTTTCCTTCTCTTTGTATTTTTAAAATTTTAATTGATTTATCATTGCAGCAAATTTCTAAATAATCATCTAATACCGCTCCTACACTACCAACTCCATTACCGATTTCGGCTTTTAGCACTTTATATCTTTCACCATTAAAAATAAACCAAGCACCAGGGCTTGGATATAAACCATTAATTTTCCCAATAATGCTTTCAGCTGAATTATTCCAATCTATTTTTCCTTCGGATTTATCAATTTTATTTGCATATGTAGCATCTTCATGAAGCTGTTCTTTGAATTCCAATTTACTATCTAATATATCATCAATATTATTTGAAATTTTTTCTGCTGCTAAGGCAGATAATTTTTCAGATATAATTTCAGCATTATCGTTATTCATAACATTCAATTTATAAGAATTACAGACAGGTCCAGTATCTAGCTTTTCGTCAATCTTCATAAAGCTTATACCCGTTTGCTTATCTAAATTCATGATTGATCTTTGAATTGGAGCTGCCCCTCTCCACTTGGGTAAAAGAGATGCATGAATATTTATGAAACCCTTTTTAGTTAAGTTTAATATTTCATTTGGAATAATTTTCCCATATGCAACAACAATAGCAATATCAGCATTTAATTCTTTTAAATATTTATATTCCTCTTTATTATTTTTTAACGAAATAGGTGTTCTAAATTCTAAATTTAATGTTTCTGATATTCCTTGAATAGGAGATTTATTAACTCTTTGACCTCTTTGTGATTTTTGAGGTGGTTGAGTATACACAACTGAAATAGGGTAACCATTTTGATATAATGATTTTAAAATGGGTACAGCAAATAATGAGGTGCCCATAAAAATAATTTTTTTAAGCATGAATTAAACAATAATTCGATCAGGCTTTATTTGTTGTTTAGAAAGTTTTTTTACGATGATTGCTTTTTTTAATTTTGACAAATAATCAATAAATAAAATTCCTTCAAGATGGTCTATTTCATGCTGAATACAAGTTGCTAGTAAACCTTCGGCTTGTAAATTTTGTTTATTACCATTGTAGTCTAAATACTCTACTTCACATTTACTTGGTCTATTAATTTCAGCAAATTGGTTTGGAACAGATAAACAGCCCTCTTCATAAGTTGCTTTTTCATTATTTTTTTTTGTTATTACTGGGTTTACAAAATACATAGGAAGTTTTTTATTTTCCTTTTTACTTAAATCCATAACAATAATTCTTTTTGGTACACCTATTTGAATTGCAGCTAAACCTATTCCATTCGCAGCATACATTGTTTCCAGCATATCATTCATTAACTCTTTTTCTGATTCCCCAACTTGTTCTACTGGTTGTGAT
>CACLNK010000014.1 GCA_902608305.1 uncultured Pelagibacteraceae bacterium
CCCCCCCTAAAAGGGAAGCTTTAACTAGAAGAGGTGATTTTAATGAAATTTATAACGAATACATCCACAAAAAAGCAGCGGAGCAATCAAGCAGATGTTCTCAGTGTGGAGTCCCTTTTTGTCAAATTCATTGTCCCTTAAGTAATAATATTCCTGATTGGTTGAAACTTACTGCAGAAGGAAGGTTACAAGAAGCTTATGAATTAGCTGAAAGCACTAACAACATGCCTGAGGTGTGTGGAAGAATTTGTCCCCAAGACAGATTATGTGAAGGAAATTGTGTTATAGAACAAGCTGGCCATGGAACTGTAACAATAGGTTCCGTAGAAAAATATATTACAGAAAATGCATGGGACAAAGGATGGATCAAACCAATTAAAATCAGAAATGAAAAAAAACAAAGTGTCGGAATAATAGGGGCAGGTCCCGCAGGATTAGCTTGTGCAGAACAACTGAGAAAAAAAGGCTACCAAATTACAATATATGATCGGTACGACAGATCTGGTGGATTATTAATTTATGGAATCCCAAATTTTAAACTTGAAAAATATGTTGTGGAAAGAAGAACAAAAATACTAGAAGAAGGTGGAATAAAATTCGTTCAAAATTTTGAAGTTGGGAAGGACTCATCATTAGATCAATTAAAAGAAAAACATGATGCAATACTAATTGCAACTGGGGTTTATAAACCAAGGGAAATAGAAATACCAGGAAGCAACTTAGAAAATATTTTTCCTGCAATGGATTTTTTAACTGCCTCAAATAGAAAAGGTTTAGGAGACAAGGTAGAATTATTTGATAAAGGAATATTAAATAGTGAAAAAAAGGATGTGGTGGTTATTGGTGGAGGTGACACAGCAATGGATTGCGTTAGGACTTCTATTAGACAAAATGCAAAGTCAGTTAAGTGCCTTTATAGGAGAGATAAAGAAAATATGCCAGGTTCAGCAAGAGAAGTAGCTAACGCTGAAGAAGAAGGGGTTGAATTTGTTTGGTTATCAAGTCCAAAAGAATTTTTAGGAAAAAATAAAATTGAAAATTTAATAGTTGATAAAATTAAATTAGTTGAACCAGATGATAGCGGTAGAAGAAAACCAGAGATACAAATAAATTCAGAATTTACTATTAAGGCAGATATGGTTATTAAAGCTTTGGGATTTAACCCAGAAAATCTTCCAAAATTGTTTAATTCAAAAGATTTACAAATCACGCAATGGGGAACTTTAAAAACAGATTTTGATACAATGAAAACTAATTTACCCGGAGTATTTGCCGCAGGAGATATCATTAGAGGAGCTTCATTAGTCGTTTGGGCAATCAAAGACGGTAGAGATGCGGCAATTTCTATTGAGAATTTCTTAGAAAACAAAGAAGCCAAGAGAGCAAAGGTTGAATAATGAAAAATTATAAAAAAAATTTAAAAATTTTAGAAAAAAATCATATTTATTCAAAAAGCATGGAACATGATGCATGTGGTGTTGGACTAGTAGCGTCTACAGAAGGAAAAAAATTAAGAAAGATAGTAGAATATGGAATTGAAGCTTTAAAAGCTGTATGGCACAGAGGAGCCGTTGATGCTGATGGTAAAACGGGAGATGGTGCGGGCATACACATTGAAATTCCTTATGACTTTTTTGTAGAAAAAATAGAGACTAAAGGACATAAGCACGATAACTCTGAAATATGTATTGGAATGATTTTTTTACCTAGGGACAATTTTAATGTTCAGGAAGACTGTAAGACTATAGTTGAAAAACAACTCACTAAATCAGGTTTTAAAATTTATGGTTGGAGACAAGTACCTATTAATACAAAAGTTTTAGGTGAAAAAGCGAATAGTAATAGACCTGAAATTACTCAGGTTTTATTTAAACATAATGATAAAAACTTAGTTGATAAAGATCTGGAAAGAAAGCTTTATGAAATTAGAAGGAAAATTGAGAAAGAAGCTATAAAAAATAATCTAGAAGGTTTTTACATATGTTCCTTAAGTTCAAAGTCAATAATTTATAAAGGTATGTTTTTAGCCGAAGCTTTATCTGATTTTTATACAGATTTAAATGACAAAAGATTTATATCAAGGTATGCAATTTTTCATCAAAGATTTTCTACTAATACATTTCCAAGTTGGGATTTAGCACAACCTTTTAGAGCTATTGCTCACAACGGAGAAATAAATACTTTTAAGGGTAATTGTAATTGGATGAAAGTTCATGAAGATGAAATAGAAAGTCCATTATTTGAAGATATAGAAAATTTAAAACCAGTAATCCAGCCTGGAGCTTCAGATTCTGCTGCTTTGGATAATGTTTTTGAATTATTAAATATTGCAGGTCAACCTGCACCTTTAGCAAAATTAATGTTAATTCCAGATGCTTGGTCCAAAAAAAATAAAATTTTACCAAGAGATCATCAAAAATTATTTAATTTTTTAAATAGTACAATGGAACCATGGGACGGCCCAGCTGCAATTGCTGCAACAGATAATGAATGGGTAATAGCTGCCAATGATAGAAATGGTCTGCGCCCTTTAAGATATGCCATAACGAAAGATAAATTACTTTTTGCAGGATCTGAAACAGGCATGATCGAATTAGATGAAAAAAAAATTATTTCAAAAGGAAGATTAGGACCTGGAGAAATTATTGGAATAAGAATTAATAAAGGAAAAGTTTTTAACAATAATGAAATCAAAAATTATTTAGCAAAAGAATTTAAACATTTTAACAGTCAAATAGTAGATCTTGATAAAAAAATTATAATTAACAAGGAAAAATTCGTTTTTACTGGATCTGAATTAAGAAAAAGGCAACATGCTTTTGGAGTAAGCATTGAAGACCTTGAATTAATTCTTCATCCAATGGCAGAAGATGCTAAAGAAGCGGTTGGCTCAATGGGAGATGATATACCGTTAGCTGTTTTATCTGACCATTATAGACCATTGTATCATTTTTTTAGACAAAACTTTAGTCAAGTTACAAATCCACCAATAGATTCATTAAGAGAAAATAAAGTTATGAGTTTAAAGACAAGGTTTGGAAATTTAGGTAATATATTGGATTTTGACAAATTAACTAAAGATAATATTTATGTTTTAGAAAGTCCTATTTTATCAAACTCACAATTTGAAAAATTTACAAATTTTTTTGGGAAGAACTCAAAAGTTATTGATTGTACTTTTAAATACGATCAATCTCTTCAAAAATCTTTAGATGGCATCATAAAAGAATCTGAAATTGCTGTAAGGCAAGGAACGACACAGTTAATTTTAACTGATAAAACAATATCTGAAGAAAAAATAGCAATTCCAATGCTCTTATGTGCAGGAGCAATTAATAAACATTTAATAAAAAATAAGTTAAGAGGGTATGTTTCTATAAATGCACAAACCGGAGAAGTTTTAGATACCCATTCATTTGCAACCCTTTTAGGGGTAGGAGCTAGTACTGTTAATCCATATTTAGCATTAGATAGCTTGCATCATCGATATGAAAAAAAACTTTTTGGGAAATTTAGGTATGAGGAATGCATTGAAAGATATATTAAATCAGTAAATTTTGGACTTTTAAAAATAATGTCTAAAATGGGAATATCAGTTTTAAGTTCTTATAGAGGTGGTTGTAATTTTGAAGCTGTTGGATTAAGTCGAACAATAGTTTCTGAATATTTTCAAGGAGTAACTTCAAAAATATCTGGCATTGGACTAACTGGCATAGAAAAGAAGATAAAACGTATACATAAACAAGCATTCCAGAATAATGATAGCGTATTACCTATTGGAGGAATTTATAAATATAGAAAAAATGGTGAAATACACCAATATCAAGGTAAATTAATTCATTTACTTCAAAGTGCTGTAACAAACAATTCTTTTGATACTTACAAAAAATATGCAAAAGGAATTTATGATCTTCCCCCTATAAATATAAGAGATTTAATTGATTTTAGAAAAAGATATTTAAAATCATCCATAGATATTTCAAAAGTGGAACCGGTATCAGAAATTTTGAAAAGATTTGGAAGTGGTAGTATGTCTCATGGCGCTTTATCAAAAGAGGCCCATGAAACTTTAGCAATAGGAATGAATAGAATTAAAGGCGCATCATGTAGCGGCGAAGGAGGAGAAGATGAAAAAAGATTTACTTTAATGAAAAATAAAGATAACGCAAATTCAAGAGTGAAACAAATTGCTTCTGCAAGATTTGGAGTGACAATTAATTATTTAAATAACTGTAATGAGATAGAAATTAAAATTGCTCAAGGAGCTAAACCAGGTGAAGGTGGACAATTGCCTGGTTTTAAAGTGACAGATGAAATTGCCAAGCTAAGATATTCAACTCCTGGAGTAACATTAATATCACCACCTCCACATCATGATATTTATTCTATAGAGGACTTGGCTCAGTTAATTTATGATTTAAAACAAGTTAATCCTAAAGCTAGAGTAGGAGTTAAGTTGGTTGCATCATCAGGAATTGGAACAATTGCAGCCGGTGTTGCTAAAGCTAAAGCAGATATAATATTAATATCAGGCCATAACGGTGGAACAGGAGCAACGCCACAAACCAGTGTTAAGTATGTTGGAATTCCATGGGAAATGGGATTGACAGAAGTCAATCAAGTTTTAACTTTAAATAACTTAAGAGATAGTGTTACTTTAAGAACAGATGGTGGAATCAAAACAGGAAGAGATGTTGTTATTGCAGCAATGATGGGAGCAGAAGAGTATGGAGTAGCCACAACAGCCCTTGTTGCCATGGGGTGTATTATGGTTAGACAATGTCATTCTAATACTTGTCCAGTTGGTGTTTGTACTCAAGACAAAAAATTAAGAGAAAAATTCATTGGAACTCCTGAAAAAGTTGTAAATTTATTTACATTTATCGCTCAAGAAGTAAGAGAAATCTTAGCTGACCTAGGTTTTAAAACATTAAACGAGATTATTGGAAGATCAGATTTATTAAAACAAGTCAGTACTGGATCATCAAATTTAGACGATTTAGATTTGCATCCCCTTTTTATTCTGCCTGATCCTGGCAATCATAAAAGATATTGTGAAAAAAATGAAATTAATAAAGTTCCAGATACTTTGGACCAAGAAATATTTTCTGAAATTAAAGATAAAATTGGCAAAACTAATCTAATTGAAAAAGAATTTATTATAAAAAATACGCATAGAGCGGTTGGTACAAGAATATCTTACCATTTACTAAAAAAATATGGTTACAACAAATTAGAAGAAGGTTTTTTGACCTTAAAGTTTAAGGGTTCAGCTGGACAATCATTTGGAGCTTTTGGAACGAAGGGTTTAAAACTTTCACTTGAAGGTGACGCAAACGACTATGTAGCCAAAGGTTTATCTGGAGCTTCAATTTCAATTAAATTACCAAAAGAAAGTAATTTAATATCCAATGAAAATACAATTATTGGTAATACTGTTTTGTATGGTGCAACATCAGGAAAATTATTTGCTGCAGGACAAGCAGGTGAAAGATTTGCAGTAAGAAATTCAGGAGCAGTTTCTGTTATTGAAGGATGTGATTCTAATGGATGTGAATATATGACTGGAGGAACTGTTGTTATTCTTGGAGAAGTGGGAGATAATTTTGCAGCCGGAATGACTGGAGGTATGGCATTTATTTATGATTTAAATAATAATTTTGAAAATAGAGTAAATCCAGAAACTGTTGTTTGGCAAAAACCAGAGTCAAAATATTGGGTAAATTACCTAAAAAATTTAATTGAAAATCATTATAAAGAAACAAATTCCAATTTATCTCAAAAGATAATAGATAATTTTGACAAGGAAATTTATAGTTTTATTCAAGTTTGCCCAAAAGAAATGATCAATAAATTAGAAAATCCAATTGCAAATAAAATTAACATCAAAGAAGTAAGTTAAAGTGAAAAAAATTAATATTTTTTGTTTTGGTTTTGGGCAAGTTGCAAAAAATTTTGTTTATAATTTAAATAAGACATATGATGTAAATCTTGCCACAACATCAAGAGATAAAACTCAAAAAAAAAAAATTTATGGAATTAATTATCATAGCTATCATTTTTTAGATGACAGTTTTGATAGGGAGATATTAAAAAAAATAAAAAATTATGACTATATTTTAGTTTCAATTCCTCCAAAAAATGGAATTGATATTGTAATTAAAAACTTTCAAGAAACTTTTGAAATTTTGAAATCAAATTGGATTACATACTTATCAGCTACGAGTGTTTATGGTGATCATAATGGTGAGTGGGTAGACGAAAATAGTAAAGTTAATCCATTAACTGAAAACGGAAAATCTAGATTAAATGCAGAAAAAATATGGATTAATATTGCAAAAAAAAAAAATCTCCCAATTCAAATTTTTAGATTGTCTGGCATTTATTCCCAAGAAAGAAATATCCTAGAGAAAATAAAATCTGGATCGCATCAAATTATAAACAAGCCCAACCATTTTTTTTCTAGAATACATGTAGAAGATATTTCAAATGTTTTAAAAATAACTCTAGATTCAAAATATATAAAACCTGGTGAAATTTATAATTTATCTGATGATTATCCTTGTTCAAACATCGAGATAGCAAATTATGCATATGAAATGATGAAAGTTTCAAAACCAAAAATGATTGAAATTAATGAAATAAAAAATGAAATGTTAAGAAATTTTTATAAAGATTCAAAGAAAGTCAGTAATAAAAAAATTAAGGAAGTATTTTCTTATAAATTAAAATTTCCAACTTATAAAGAGGGATTAAGTGGAATTTATGATCATTTTATCTAACTCTTTACACATTTTTTTTAAATATTTTTTTTTAGACAAACTATGATCTCCACCTTTAATAATAAATAATTTTTTTTCAGCTTTGGGAAAAATTTTTAATACTTTTTTTGAAAAAGTTGTAGGAACCGATTCATCTTTTGTTCCATGAAACATGGTGATAGGTATTTTTATATTTAGTTTTTTTTTTAAAACTTGATTTTTCTTTCCATCTAAAAAAAGCTGTTTAGTTAATGGATAGACATAATTACCATGTTCTAAGTTATAAATTTTTTTTTTAGCAATAATTTTTTTAATTTTTTTAGTAAATTTATTCCACATTAATTTTTCCAAAAACTCTGGAGCTGAGCCAATTCCAATAAAACCTTTAATTTTATTTTTTAATATTTTAATTAAATTTAAACCAATCCAAGCACCCATACTTGATCCAACTATTATAAAGTTTTTTTCATTAAATTTAGATTTAATTAATTTGTGAGCATCACTTGTCCATTTAGATATATTTCCATTAGTAAACTTTCCGTATGATTTTCCGTGGCCGGAATACTCAAGTGCTAAAAAATTAATTTTTTTTTTATGACAAAATTTTGCAAATTTTGTTGGTTTTTCACCCTCAATATCTGACATAAATCCATGTAAAAAAATTACACATATTTTCGATGATGATATTAGAGATAAAAATCTAATTTTTTTTGTTTTTGAAATATGAAAATATTTAAACCGTTTATATGACATTAGAGTTAATATATAAGATAAATTTGATGAGTTCTAAAATAAAAATTTTACAGGTAATTCCTAGACTTGGTTATGGAGGAGCAGAAACCGGTTGTTATGATTTAGCCCATTATCTTTCAGAAAATGGGTGTTCTTCTTACATAGTAACAAGTGGTGGTGAATTAATTAAATATATTGATAAAAAAAAAGTTAAATTAATTAAACTTCCAGTACAAAGTAAAAATCCCCTTTTAATCCTAATAAACTCTTTGATTTTAATATTGGTAATTTTATTTTTTAATATATCTATTGTTCATGCAAGAAGTCGAGCACCAGCTTGGTCCTGCTTATTTGCTACAAAAATTACAAGAAGAAAATTTGTTACAACTTTTCATGGTACTTACAATTTTAAAAATCCATTAAAAAAATATTATAACTCTGTTATGTTAAAGTCCGATTTAATTATTGCAGGCTCAAATTTTATTTTTTCTCACATTAATGAAAATTATTCCAAATGTTTAGACTTGAATAAAAAATTTTTAGTTATTTTTAGAGGAATTAATACCGAATATTTTAATCCAAATAAAATTCATCATTCTGATGAAAAAAAACTGATATCCCAATGGAATATAAATAAGGAAAGACCATTAATTTTATTACCAGGAAGATTAACTTCTTGGAAGGGACAAGAAATGTTTATAGAAGCACTTAATCTTGTAAATAAAGAAATGCCCGACCAACCTTTTTCAGCAGTAATTCTAGGGAGTGATCAAGGAAGAAAAGTTTATAAAAAGAAATTATCAAGATTAGTTGAACAATATAGATTAAATAATCAGGTTCAATTTTTTGATAAATGTGAGTTAATGCCATTAGCATATAAAATTTCTGATATAATTGTTTCAGCTTCAATAGAGCCCGAGGCATTTGGTCGTGTCTCTGTAGAGGCGCAATCAATGGAAAAACCAATAATAGCAAGTAATATTGGTGGTTCAAAAGAAACAATAGTTAATGATAAAACGGGTTTTTTATTTGAAGCAGGAAAACCAGAAGAGCTAAGCAAAAAGATAATTCATGCTCTAAATTTGGATGAAAGTACATTGAAATTTATTGGAATTGAAGGTAGAAAAAATGTCATTAAAAAATTTAACATTGAAAAAATGTGTTTTTCTACATATTCAGAATATAAAAAGTTAATTAATTAAATGCTAACTATAAAATTACCTGACGGAAAAAATTTATTTTTTGATAAAAAAGTTACTGGATTTGAAGTTTCAGAAAAAATTAGCAAATCACTTTCAAAACAAGCATTAGTAATGAGCATTAATGGTGAATTAAAAGATTTAAGCGAAACAATTGAAAATGACTGCAGTATTAAAATATTTACCAATAAAGATAAAGAAGGCCTAGAAACTATTAGACATGATACTGCCCATATTCTTGCAATGGCAGTCCAAGAGTTATTTCCAGGAACACAAGTAACAATAGGACCAGTAATTGAATATGGTTTTTATTATGATTTTTCAAGAAAAGAACCTTTTACAAACGAAGATTTAGCGCAAATTGAAAATCGAATGAAAGAAATTGTTGATAGGAATGAAATTACAAAAAAGGAAGTTTGGGAAAGAAGTAAAGCAATTTCGCATTTTAAAAAAAAGGGAGAAATCTATAAAGCTGAAATAATTGAAAGCATTCCTAAGGAAGAACAAGTTTCAATATATTTTCATGGCAAATGGAATGATTTATGCAGAGGACCTCATTTGCCATCAACTGGAAAAGTTGGAAAATTTTTTAAATTAACAAAAGTATCCGGAGCTTACTGGAGAGGAGATTCAAATAATGAAATGCTACAAAGAATTTACGGTACAGGCTGGTCTACGCAAAAAGATTTAGATAATTATTTGAAAAGAATAGAAGAAGCTGAAAAAAGAGATCATCGGAAGCTAGGTAAAGAAATGGATCTTTTTCATTTCAGAGAAGAAAGTCCAGGATCTGTATTTTGGCATGAAAAAGGCTGGAATTTATTTCAAAAACTTATTGATTATATGAGAACTAAACAAAAAAAAGCTGGCTACAAAGAAATTAATACACCTGAAATTTTAGATAGAACTTTGTGGGAAAAATCTGGTCATTGGGAAAAATTCGGCGAACATATGTATACTTCTACAACGCCTGATGAAAAAGTATTTGCAATCAAACCAATGAATTGCCCTGGTTGTGTTCAGGTTTTTAATCAAGGTTTAAAAAGTTACCGTGATTTACCTTTAAGAATGTCCGAATTCGGTAAAGTTCATAGATATGAACCCTCGGGCGCTTTACATGGTTTACTAAGAGTTAGAGCATTCACTCAAGATGATGCTCATATTTTTTGCACTGAAGATCAAATTACCAATGAATGTTTAAGTGTAACAAATTTAATACTAGGAATTTATAAAGATCTTGGCTTTACAAATGTCTTACTGCAGTTTTCTGATAGACCAGAAAAAAGAGTAGGAGATGATAAAATTTGGGATAAAGCGGAATCTGCATTATTAAAAGCAATAAAACAATCAAAACTAAAATATGAAATAAATAAAGGCGAAGGTGCATTTTATGGACCAAAAATTGATTTTGTACTTAGGGATAGTATTGGGCGTGATTGGCAATGTGGAACTTTACAAGTTGATTTAAACTTGCCAGGTAGACTAGGAGCTTTATTTGTGGATAAGGACGGTTCAAAAAAAGTGCCAGTCATGCTTCACAGAGCATTGTTTGGATCTTTAGAAAGATTTATAGGAATTTTAATTGAAAATTATGCAGGTAAACTGCCTTTTTGGCTTACACCTTTGCAAGCAATGATCATACCAGTTTCTGATGAATTTGATGATTATGCAAAGCAAGTTTATAAAAAAATAAATGAAATTGGTATTAATTGTGAAATAGATCTCAAAAATCACAATTTAAATTATAAAATTAGAGAACATTCTATGTCAAAAGTTCCTTTGTTGCTTATTTGTGGAAAAAAAGAAGTTGACTCCAACACTATAACTATTAGAAGATTGGATTTTAAAAAACAAGAAACTATGGAATTAAATACTTTTCTAAAAAAATTTTCTGCTTTAAATAAAGCACCTTCATTTTAAGTGGCAGAATTTAAACGAAATTATTTTCAAAAAAGAACAAAGCCAAGAGGACCCAGGGCTAACAATAGAATTAATTCGCCCGAAGTTCAAGTTATCGGTAGTACTGGACAAAATTTAGGAATCATAAATACTAATGAAGCAATCTCAATGGCAAAGGAAGAAGGTTTAGATTTAATAGAAATTGCACCAAACGCAAAACCTCCCGTATGCAAAATTATTGATATGGGTAAATATAAATATGATGCGCAAAAAAAAGCCAATAAGGCTAAAAAAAAACAAAAAAAAATTGAATTAAAAGAAATTAAATTAAGACCAGTTACTGAAACACATGATTATAATTTTAAATTAAAAAATGCTCAAAAATTTCTCTCTAAAGGAGATAAGGTAAAATTCACAATTCGATTTAAAGGTAGAGAATTACAGCATTCAAATCTTGGACATAATTTGATGAATAAAATTCAAGAAGATATAAAATTAGTTGGCAAAGTAGAAATGAACCCAAAGTTTGATGGCAAACAAATGATAATGGTAATTCAGCCTTTATAAGTCATAATATAGGTTGTAAATTTAATTCAATATTTGTATAAACTCATCGAATTATGCCAAAATTAAAAACTAAAAGTTCAGCAAAAAAAAGATTTAAAATTACAGCAAAAGGCAAAGTAATTATGTCTCAAGCTGGTAAAAGACATGGCATGATTAAAAGAACTAATAGACAAATTAGAAACCAAAGAGGCACAACAGTGATGTCCAAACAAGATGGCAAAATTGTTAAATCATATATGCCTTACAGTTTAAGAGGATAAAATGGCAAGAGTCAAAAGAGGCGTAACAAGTCACGCTAAACATAAAAAAGTTTTAAAAGCTGTAAAGGGTCAATGGGGAAGAAGAAAAAATACCATTAGGGTAGCAAGACAAGCGATGGAGAAAGCAATGCAATATGCTTATAGAGATCGTAGAACAAAAAAAAGAGATTTTAGATCGTTGTGGATACAGAGAATTAATGCTGGTGTTAGAGCAGAAGGACTAACATATTCAAAATTTATAAATGGCTTAAACAAATCCGGCATTAAGCTTGATAGAAAAGTATTAGCCGAAATAGCTTATGATAACCCAGAAGCCTTTAAAACAATCGTTAAAAAAGCTCAATCAGCACTAAATTAATCTTCACTATTGTTTTATTCTAGTTAAGAAATAATCTGCATATATGTCAGAAATTGAAAAAATAAAGAATCAATTTTTTTCTAAACTGGAAGAAGCTAAGGATCTAGAAAAATTAAATCAAATTAAGTCGGAACTATTTGGCAAAAATGGCATTATATCAAATCAATTCAAAGTTTTAGCAACCAAAAGTGATGAAGATAAAAAAACTTTTGCATCAGAATTAAATACTTTAAAGAATGATTTACAAATAATCATCAGTAAAAAAGTTGAAAAAATAAAAATTGAAGAAATAAACAAAAAACTAGAAAATGAAAAAATTGATGTAACTTTACCTGAAAGATCATTTAGAATTGGAAAAATTCATCCAGTATCACAAGTGATTGATGAAATTTCATCAATATTTTCAGAAATTGGTTTTAGTGTTGAAGAAGGGCCAGATGTAGAAAATGAATATAATAATTTTACAGCATTAAACACTCCCAAACATCATCCCGCTAGAGATATGCATGATACTTTTTATTTAGATGAAGATAAAAAAACTTTATTAAGAACTCACACTTCACCTGTTCAAATCAGAACAATGTTAAAAGGAAAACCACCATTCAAAATTATTGCTCCTGGAAGAACTTATAGGAGTGATAGTGATCAAACTCATTCACCAATGTTTCATCAATTGGAAGGCCTTCATATAGATCAAGACATAAGTATGGGGCATTTAAAAGGTTGTCTAAATTATTTTATAAAAGAATTTTTTGAAATCGATAAAATTAAGATGAGATTCCGTCCAAGTCATTTTCCATTTACTGAACCTTCGGCAGAAGTTGATATTGGGTATGAAATTAAAAATGATCAAATTGTAATTGGAGAAGGAAATAAGTGGCTTGAAATATTGGGATGTGGAATGGTTCATCCAAATGTTTTAAAAAATGTGAGAGTAGATCATAAAAAATTTCAGGGATATGCTTTTGGTATAGGCATTGATCGCCTTGCAATGCTTAAATACGGAATTAATGATTTAAGAGCATTTTTTGAATGTGATTATAGATGGTTAAACCATTATGGTTTTGATCCTTTGGATGTTCCAACAAATTATAGGGGTTTAAGCAAATGAAGCTAACAATAGATTGGCTTAAAGAACATATAAGCACAAATAAGACAGAGGCACAAATTGTCGAAAAATTAAATAGTACTGGTCTTGAGGTAGAAAGTGTTGAACCAAGAAAAAATGATTTAAGTGATTTTTTAGTTGCTAAAATTTTAAAGGTGGAGAAACACCCTAATGCCGATAGACTGACATTATGCGTTGTAGATATTGGACAAAAAGAATTAGTAAAAGTTGTTTGTGGAGCACCTAATGCAAAAAACAATCTATTAACAATTTATGCTCCACCGGGAGCAATAATTCCAAAAAATAAAATGAAATTAGAAATTTCTAAAATAAGAGGTGAAACTTCTTACGGAATGCTTTGTTCCGGGGCAGAGCTTAATTTATCAAATGAAAGTGAAGGTATAATTGAATTAAATGAAAGTTTTAAAAAGAAAATAGGAAAAAGCTATTTTAATTCTAATAAAGGCAATGTTATTGAATTATCAATTACACCAAATAGACCAGACTGTTTAGGAATTAGAGGGATAGCAAGAGATCTTTCCGCCAGCGGATTTGGAAAATTAAAAGAATATAAGATTAAAAAAACAAAACAAAAAAACAAACAATCTTTAAAAGTCAAAATAGAAAAAAACAAAAGTCAAGCTTGTACAATATTTGGTAGTTGCTTGATTAAAAATATAAAAAATCAAGAAAGCCCTGATTGGTTAAAAAATAGAATTCTATCTTTAGGTTTAAGACCTATTTCGGCTGTTGTTGATGTTACAAACTATGTAATGTTTGATTTAAACAGACCTTTACATGCTTACGATACTGATAAAATTAAAAAAGAAATAATAGTCAGAAACTCAAAAAAAGGAGAAAAATTCAAAGCGCTAGATAATAAAGATTATGTTTTAGATAAAGATATGTGCGTTATATCAGATTATGATGGGGTCCTAGGATTAGGAGGAGTAATCGGCGGTACAAGATCTGGAACAGAGTTAAACACAAAAAACATATTGCTAGAATCCGCATATTTTGATTCTGAGATTACAAGAAAAACATCAAAAAAATTAAATTTAGATACCGATGCAAAGTTTAGATTTGAAAGAGGAATTGATCCTAATTCAATTATTTTAGGGTTAGCAAAAGCTTCAGAGATGATAATTGATATATGTGGAGGTGAAGCAACCAAAATAGATATTCAAAAAACAAAAAGACCTGAAACAAAAAAAATACTATTTGATGCAAACTTAGTTTCCAAAACTATTGGTATACAAATTAGATTAAACGAAATTGTTAAAATTTTGGAGGATTTAGGATTTAAAATTAAAAAAAAACGTAAAGATTTAGAAGTTGAAATTCCTAGTTGGAGACCAGATATATTTGGTCAAATTGATTTAGTAGAAGAAGTAATAAGGATTAAAGGATTTGATAAAATTAATTCTATAAAACCAGAAAAAGAAAGATTAAAAGCAACTTTAAATTATACACAAAGACATTTTCATTTGGCCCAAAGATCTGTTGCATCTAAAGGATATTTAGAAGCAATAACTTGGTCTTTTACTGATGAAAAAATAAATAAATTCTTTCTTGTAAATAGCAAACTAACAAAATTAGTTAATCCTATAAGCTCGGATCTTAATGTTTTAAGAAATTCAATTTACCCAAATTTAATTTACTATCTGAAAAAAAACATTGATAGAGGCTTTGAGAATTTTTCTTTGTTTGAAATTGGACCATCATTTGAGGGCAGGGAACCAGGACAGCAAAAAACTGTTGTTTGTGGAGTTAAAACTGGGAATGTAAACGAAAAAAATTGGAATGAACAAAATAGATCTATTGATGTTTTTGATATTAAAAAAGATGTAATGCAAACTTTATCTGAACTTGGCTTGGAACGAGGTGATATTATTATAGAAGATAAAACACCTCAATATTACCACCCAGGTAAATCCGGAGTAATTTTTGCAAAAAAAGATCAAAAAAATATCTTGGCATATTTTGGTGAATTACATCCAAATATTTTGAAAGAGCTAGATATAAAAACAAATGCCGTACAAGGTTTTGAAATTTATTTAGACAATTTGGTAAAATATAAAAGTAAAAATAAAAAAACAAAATCTAGAATGAATACTTCTGATTTTCAAAAATCAGAAAGAGACTTTGCTTTTGTAATTGATAAATCTTTTAAATCACAAGATTTAATTGAGATTATTTCAAATGTAGATAATTCGTTAATTCAGAACGTAAGAATATTTGATGTTTATCAAGGAGAAAATATTCCTTCAGATAAAAAATCAGTAGCATTAAATGTCACTATTCAATCTTCAGTAAAAACATTAAACGAAGAAGATTTAAATCAGATTACAAAAAAAATAATTTCAACTGTTGAAAAAAAAACTGGTGCAAAAATTAGATCGTAATGAGTAATATCGATCATATTAGAAATTTTGCCATTATTGCACATATAGATCATGGTAAATCTACTATAGCTGATAGAATCATTCATAAATGTGGAGGTCTTACAGATCGAGAAATGAAAGAACAAGTTCTAGATTCTATGGATATAGAGAGGGAAAGAGGAATAACAATTAAAGCACAAACAGTTAAACTTGATTATAAGTCAAAAGATGGGAAAGATTATATATTAAACATTATAGATACACCTGGTCATGTAGATTTTAGTTATGAAGTTAGTAGATCTCTATATGCATGTGAAGGGTCCATTTTAATTGTTGATAGTACTCAAGGAGTGGAAGCCCAAACTCTTGCAAATGTTTACCAAGCTTTAGACACCAATCATGAGATTTTGCCAGTCTTAAATAAAATTGATTTGCCTGCTTCAGATTTAGAAAAAACAAGTAAACAAATAGAAGATGTGATTGGTATTGATACTAGTAGCGCTATTCCATGTTCTGGAAAGACAGGTGAAGGGATTGAAGAAATTTTAGAACAGATTATTAAAACATTACCAGGTCCAAAAGGAGAAAAAGATAAAATTTTAAAATGTTTATTAGTTGATAGTTGGTATGACACTTATCTAGGAGTTGTTATTTTAGTTAGAGTAATTGATGGAAAAATTAAAAAAAATATGAAAATTAAAATGATGTCAACTAATCAAGAATATATTGTTGAAAAAGTTGGAGTTTTTACACCCAAACCAAAGAACATTGTTGAATTAAATGCAGGTGAAATTGGTTTTATTACAACTGGAATAAAAGTATTATCAGATACAAAAGTTGGCGATACAATATGTGAAGCGAACAAGCCATTGCAAGAATCCTTGCCAGGATTTAAGCCAAGCAAACCAGTTGTTTTTTGTGGCTTGTTTCCATTGGATAGTTCGGAGTATCAAAAATTAAAAGACGGTTTAGCAAAACTTCAACTAAATGATGCTAGTTTTTCATTTGAAGCAGAATCTTCATCTGCTCTTGGCTTGGGTTTTAGATGTGGATTTTTAGGATTATTACATTTGGAAATAGTTACAGAAAGATTAGAAAGAGAATTTGGTTTAAATTTATTAACTACTACTCCAGGCGTAGTTTACAAAGTTCACTTAAGCAAAGGGGATGTAATAGATTTACAAAATCCCTCAAGCTTACCGGACCCAACACATATTAAGTTTATTGAAGAACCTTGGATTAAAGCAACAATTGTAACGCCAGATGAATATCTTGGATCAATAATAAAAATTTGTCAGAATAAAAGAGGCATACAAACTAATTTAAGTTATTCTGGGAGTAGAGCAGTGCTTAATTACGAATTACCTTTAAATGAAGTTGTTTTTGATTTTAATGATAGATTAAAATCTATGACTAGTGGTTATGCTAGTTTTGATTATGATATTATTGAACATAGAGAAGGAGATTTAGTAAAACTAGGGATTTTAGTAAATACAGAACCAGTAGATGCACTTGCCATGATGATACATAAAGACTTTGCCCAATCTACTGGAAGAGACGTATGTGAAAAGTTAAAAGATTTAATTCCAAGACACAATTTTATGATTCCAGTTCAAGCGGCGATTGGAGGCAAAATTATTGCAAGAGAAACAATAAAAGGATTTAAAAAAGATGTGCTTACCAAGATTCATGGAGGAGGCGCGATGGATAGAAAAAGAAAATTATTAGATAAACAAAAAAAAGGAAAAGCAAGATCAAAACAATTTGGTAGAGTAGAAATCCCACAAGAAGCATTCATTGGAGTTTTAAAAATTAAAAAGGAATAGTTTTGTGCAAAAAGTAAACTGGGGAATTATAGGCTTAGGAAAAATTGCTTTAAAATTTTCAGAGGGTTTTAAAAACGTAGATAATGCAAAATTACTTGGAATATCAAGCAAGGATAATAAAAAACTTAAAAAATTTAAAGAAGATTTTAAAATAGAAAATAACTTTTGTTTTAATAATTACGAAAATTTATTGGAATGCAAAGGTATTGATATAATCTATATTGCTTTACCTAATTCTTTGCATCATGAATGGATAATTAAATGTATTGAAAAAGAAAAAAAAATTTTGGTTGAAAAACCAGCAACATTAAATTTTTCTCAGATGAAAGATGTTCAAAATAAACTTTTAAATAAAAATTTATTATTTACTGAAGCATTTATGTACAGATACCATCCTCAAATAATAGAGGTTATTAAATTAATACGAGGAAATGTAATTGGTAAATTAATCTCAATGGAATCTTTTTTTGGAATGGACATATTAACAAAAAAAAATTTATTTGGATTTAAAAAAATAAAAAAATTAAATAAAGACAGCAGATTATATAATAAAGATTTAGGCGGTGGAGCAATATTAGACTTGGGGTGTTATCCTGTTTCAATCAGTCAATTTATTGCATCTTTAATACCTGATATTAATTGCAATAGTATAAAAGTGTTGAATAAAAAAAAAGAAATTGGATCTACAGGAGTTGACCTAGATTCATATGCAGAATTACAATTTGATAATAAATTTAAATCTAAAGTTGGAGCATCATTTACAAAAAATTTAGGAAAAGGAACAAGAATTATTGGAGAAAAAGGAGAATTATTAATTGAAAATACATGGCATGGCGATCCAAGTATAATTAAAATTAAAGGAGAAAAAAGTTACGAAATTAATGTGAAGTGTAATGAAAATATTTATTCATACGAGATTAGAAATATCAGTAAATCTGTATTAGAAAACAAAAAGGAATCAATATATCCTGGAATGAGCTTAGTAGAAACGTTATTGAATATGAAAATTTTAGATGAGTGGTTAAATGATTAAGAATAAAATTTTTGACTGTATAACTTTTTTTGATAATAATTATATGTTTAACTTAAGATATAATATTCTTAAAGAACATGTAGACTATTTTGTTATATGTGAGTCCAAATTTGACCACAGAGGTAATCCAAAAAATCTTAATTTTATTAAGTATAAAGAATATGACTTTAGTAAAATTAAATATTTTGTTTTAGAAGAACCATTTCCAAAGCATACAAGTCTATGGGAAAATCAAGCTATACAAAGAGAATTTTTGTTAAAGTGCACAAACTTTGCTGAGCCAGATGACTATATATTTTTTTCTGATCCAGATGAAATACCAAAACCTGAAATTTTAACTAATTTTGAATTAAAGAAAAAATATGGAATTTTTATGCAAAGATGTTTCAATTATAAATTTAATTTATTTAATAGTTATGAAAGTCCTTGGGAAGGGTCTAGAGTTAGTAAAAAAAAGAATTTAAAATCAATAGATTTTATGAGGCAAAAAATTAAATTAAAAAATTTAAATTATAATTTTTTAAGATTTGATAAAGAAAAAAGTATTCAAATATTTGATAATGCCGGGTGGCACTTTAATAATATTCTTACACCTAAAGAAATTTCATTAAAGTTAAAAACTTTTGCACATACAGAATTTGCTCAAGAAAAATTTTCATCTATAAATGTAATCAAAGAAAAATTAAAAAAAAAAATTGATTTATTTGAGAGAGGACATAGGTACGAAATTGTTAAACTTGATGATAGTTTTCCAGATTACCTATTAAAAAATATAAATAAGTTTAAAGATTTTATTGATTCTTAAATTATTTTCAAAGAAATATTTTAATCTTTTAATTTAAAGGCTACCAATGCATTTCCAAATTCAACTAAATCAGGGTATCCTTTTTTTAAGGTCGAGCCACCAGTAGCATGTATTATTATATACTGCTTATTATTGTAAATATATGTAGTGGGTGGTGCAGAGCCTATAAAAGGCAATTTTTTGCTGTATAAAATTGATCCATTTTTACTATTAAAAACATACATTTTTTTATCTAATGTACCAGTAGCAATTGCGATATTTCCTGAAGTAGCAGTAACGCCCCCAAAATTTTCGGTACCTGTTTGTGTTATTCCTTTTTCTTTTAAAAATTCATACTCCCCAAAGGGCACTTGCCAAATAATTTTTCCACTATTTAAATTTAATGCTGTGAGAGTACCCCATGGTGGTTTAGTAACAGGATAACCAAGGTCATCAAGTGCTCTTTTATAATTGCTAAAATACTCGGGTATATAGGTATGGTTTGTTTCTAATTTTTTTACTTCAGTTTCCCATGGAATATTATTGCTTGTTACATACATAATTTGTTTATCATGATCGACAGAGGCACCCATCCATTCTGCTCCACCGTTAAAATTATATTGAAGATTTTTTTTATTTAATTCATAAGCTTGATAAAAACCAAAATTATAGCTTTTATATTTATTTTTATGTATTGATTTTTTTGATTGATCATATGACCAAAGGTCATCTAATGAAAAAATATTTTTCCCAAAAGGTTCAGGTAGTTTTAAATCAGGTTGATATTCACTTGTTTTTTCACCTTTTAATTTTGAAATTGGAGCCTTGCGTAAAACAAAATCAAATATAGGATTTCCAGTAACTCTATCAATAATTAAAGTGTTTGCTCTTTTCGTAGGAGCAACAACAACATCAATAAATTTGTTATCTATTATTAAAGATGTTAAAATTGGGGGAGCGGGTAAATCTGAATTCCAAATATCATGACTAGTTTCTTGAAAACTCCATAAAATTTTTTTTTGATTTAAATCAATAGCTATTATGCTATTAGAATTTGGGTTGCTCCCAGGTCTCTGGGTGCCATCAAAATAATGATGTGGATTTCCTGTTGTAACATATAGAATACCTCTATTTATATCAGCAGAAATTCCACCCCAAGGGTTAGCTCCCAAGTTATTATATTTTTTTCCTCCAAATCTTTTATTAATTTTTTTTTTATATTTAAGCTTCCATTCAGTTTTACCTGTAAACAAATTATATATTTCTATCGCTCTATCCCAAGTGGCAATAACAATATAATCTTTGTAAATTACAGGCGCTAACACATTAAGACCCGTTCTAACTTGACCATTTTTTCCAAAAGTAGAAATAAATTCTCCACTTTGTGCATCTAAAGAAACTAATCTTTCTCTATTAGAAAATATTATTCTTGATTTTTCAAATTTATTACCTTTCCAAAATACCAAACCTCTTCGCGCAACTGAGGTGCCAAATTTTTTTGATTTCCATTTTATTTCTCCAGTGGAGCCATCGATTGCAGCAATAATCCCTCCTGAAATTGGAGTATATATAGTTCCTTCAATTACTATGGGATTTGCTTGAATATCATTTTTTTGATCTTTTGATCTATAAATCCAAGCAATTTGTAAGTTATGTGCATTTTCACTATTTATAAGTTTTAAACTTGAAAATCTATTTGATGAATGATTTCCATGGCTTCTTGGCCAATTTTCAAAATTTTCTTCATTTGGAAATTTATTTAAAGTAAAATTTTTTTCACTTTTAATTATCTTTATTTCTGGCAATTTATCACGTTCATAGCGATTTTCTTTTTCCCAGTATTTTTTGTGTTCTTCAAAATTTTTAACTAAAAAATTTTCAACTT
>CACLNK010000015.1 GCA_902608305.1 uncultured Pelagibacteraceae bacterium
AAATGGAACGGAGAAATGTCCTGAAGACACAACCACATAATCAAATGTATCTTTTGAAAATTTATCATTTTTTTTATCATGTGAAGTTACTTCAAATTTTTTTCCATTATGAGTTACAGTAATAACAGTTGTGTTAAATCTTATTTTGTTTTTAAGATTTCCTTTTTTTACTCTACCAATTATATAATCATATAAAACTTCTCTAGGTGGAAATGATGGAATTGGATGTCCGAAATGTTCATCAAACGAATAATCAGCAAATTCTAAACATTCTTTAGGACCATTTGACCAAAGATACCTATACATGCTGTTAGGAACAGGGTCTCCATATTGATCAGATCCAGTTCTCCAATTGTAGTTCCACAATCCACCCCAATCTTCTTGTTTTTCAAAACAAACTATTTCAGGTATTTTTTCACCTTTTTTTTCAGCTTGCTCGAAGGCCCTTAACATTGAAAGACCACACGGTCCTGTCCCAATAATAGCTACTTTTGTCATTGAATTTTCCCCATCTAAAAAACAAATTTATAAATGTATTTTTCTAACAAAAAAGTAAAAATTGCAATAATATTTTGTTATGAAAATAAATTGGAATTACCCTACTTCTGTATGGGTAGGGGAAGATAGGATTAAAGATTTATCTCAAGCTTGCAAAAATTTAAAAATATCAAGCCCACTATTAGTTACCGATAAAGATCTTATAAATCTTGATATGGTTAAAAATGTCATTTTAGAAATTAAAAAAAACCTTAATAATCTGTCTATTTTTTCAAATTTTTCAGGAAATCCTTCAGGAGATAATGTAAACGATGGTGTTAAAATTTTTAATGAAAATAAATGTGATGGCGTCATAGCATTTGGTGGTGGTAGTGGCCTAGATGTAGGAAAGGCAATTGCATTTATGTCAGGTCAAGAAAGATCAATTTGGGATTTTGAAGATATAGGAGATTACTGGAAAAGAGCTAATAATGAAAAAATTGCTCCTATTATTGCTGTTCCAACTACCGCAGGAACAGGATCAGAAACAGGAAGAGCTTCAGCAATTATAAACAAAGAAACTGGAGTAAAAAAAATTATTTTTCATCCTAAATTTTTACCATCCATAGTAATTTTAGATCCATGTTTAACAGTTGATCTTTCTCCAAGATTAACTGCTGCAACAGGAATGGATGCACTTGCTCATAATTTAGAGGCATTTTGTGCTCCAGGTTTTCATCCTATGGCTGACGGAATAGCACTTGAAGGAATGAGGTTAGTTAAAAATTCATTATTAGTTGCTGTAAAAGATGGAAAAAATATAAATGCAAGATTAGAGATGCTAACTGCAGCAAGCATGGGATCTACTGCATTTCAAAAGGGCTTAGGAGCGATACATTCGTTAAGCCACCCAGTAAATGCTCAATTTAATCTTCATCATGGATTATCAAATGCAATTTTTATGCCTTATGTTTTAACATTTAACAAAGATGCTATAGTAGAAAAAATTGTTTCGATTTGTAATTATTTAAATATTGAAAAAAGTTTTGATGGTTTTATTAGCTGGATCATTGACCTAAGAAAAGATTTAAGGATTCCTCATAAATTATCTGAAGTATTGGATGAAAAAAAATTTGATTTAGATAAGCTTTCCCAAATGGCACTTGACGATCCTTCAACAGGAGGAAATCCTAAAAAATTATCTAAATCAGATATGAAAATTATGTACGAACATAGTTTGTCTGGAAAGTTATTTTAAAATGAGTCAATTTAAAGTTTTAATAGTTGAAGGTAACACAAAAGAAGAAAATGTAAACTTTGGTGATGCTGGATGTGTAACACAATCACAAAACTTTAAAAAACATCTTCGAAAAATAGAACCAAATAGCGAGATAGATATCGTTGAACCTATAGATGATAATTCTATTTCAAAAATTATTTTATCTTTAAAAAAATATGATGGCATAGTTTTAACTGGAAGCACTTTGCGTTTGAATGAAGATATTAAAGAAGTAAAAAAACATATTGAATTTGCCAAGATATGTTTTAAGCATGAAAAAAAAATATTTGGTGCTTGTTGGGGTTTACAAGTTACCGTTATGGCTGCTGGGGGTAAATGCAGAGTAGCACCTAATGGTCCTCATATTGGTATTGCACACGATATACAATTAACAGAAGCAGGAAAAAAACATAAAATATTTTCAACAAAACCAGAAAAATTTACTACACCAGCCTTTAATTATGATGAAGTAGAAATACCACCAAAAGATTCAATTTTATTAGCGAGTGATAAAATAAATAAATTTCAAGCACTTCATTTTTACGTGGGAAAATCAGAAATATGGGGATTACAATACCATCCCGAAATACCTTATGATTATATGATTAAACTAATTAAACACAGATCAAAAGGAATGATAGAAAAAAATGTTTTTAAAAATCAAGATGAAATTAATCAACATATTATCTCTGTAGAAAAAGCTAAATTAGAATTAAGCGACGATATAAGAACAACTGAACTAAAAAATTGGCTTAATCATCTAAAAAATTAAAACAGACCTTCAGTTTCACCTTTGTCATTTAATTTAATAGAGTCCGCAGCAGGTACTCTTGGAAGTCCTGGCATAGTCATTATTGCACCGCAGACTACTACAATAAATTCAGCCCCTGAAGAAAGTCTAACTTCTCTTATTGGCAAGACGTGTCCTGATGGAGCACCTTTTAAACTTGGATCTGTAGAAAAACTAAATTGTGTTTTTGCTACACATATTGGAAGTTCTCCATACCCATTATCTTGAAAATTTTTTAATTGATCTCTTATTTTTGTATCTGCTACAACTTCACTTGCATTATAAATTTCTTTAGCAATTGTTTCAATTTTTTTAAATAGTGGAGTTTTATCTTCATATAAAAATTTAAATTTACTTTCTCCTTTTTCACATAATTCAACAACATCTTTAGCAAGCTCTTTTGTTCCTTCTCCTCCATTTGACCAATGAGTACAAAGTGTTGCTTTAACATTAAGTGTTTTACAGTAATCAATTAAAGCTTTTACTTCTTGATCGGTATCAGTAATAAAATGATTTACTGCTACAGCTACAGGTAACCCAAATTTTCGTACATTAATGATATGCTTTTCTAAGTTTACTAAACCTTTTTTAAGCGCTTCAACATTTTCTTTTTTAAGCTCTTCTTTTACTACACCACCATGCATTTTTAACGCTCTAATTGTTGCAACTATTACAACGCAATTCGGTTTTAATCCTGACTTTCTGCATTTTATATCTAGAAATTTTTCAGCACCAAGATCAGCACCAAATCCTGCTTCAGTTATAACATAGTCACCTAATTTTAATCCTGTTTTTGTGGCAATAACTGAGTTACACCCATGTGCAATATTTGCAAAAGGACCACCATGAATGATTGCGGGATTATTTTCTAAAGTTTGTGTAATGTTAGGTCTCATTGCATCTTTTAAAAGAACCGTCATAGGCCCTTGAGCTTTTAGGTCTTTTGCAAAAATTGGCTTTTTCTCTTTAGTATAACCAATTGTAATGTTTCCTATTCTTTTCTCCAAATCTTTTAAATTATTGGATAGGCAAAAAATTGCCATTATTTCTGATGCTACGGTGATATCAAAACCATCTTCTCTAGGATATCCATTAGCAACTCCACCTAAGTTAATATTAATTGATCTTAATGAACGATCGTTCATATCCATTACTCTTTTCCAAACAATTCTTCTTACATCAATATTTAGTTTGTTGCCCCAATAAATGTGATTATCAATTAAAGCAGATAGAAGATTGTGAGCAGAGGTAATTGCGTGAAAATCTCCAGTGAAGTGTAAATTAATTTGTTCCATTGGTACTACCTGTGCATAACCTCCGCCAGCAGCTCCACCTTTCATTCCAAATGATGGACCTAAACTTGGTTCTCTAAGACAAACAATAGATTTTTTTCCTATTTTATTTAAACCATCAGTCAATCCAACAGATGTTGTAGTTTTTCCTTCGCCAGCAGGAGTTGGAGTGATTGCGGTAACTAAAATTAGTTTTCCGTCTTTTTTATTTTTTAATTTTTCTAAGTATTCGAGTTTAATTTTTGCAATGTATCTACTTATTGGGCTATAGACATCAGATTGGTCAGGAACGTTAATGCCATCAAGAATTTCTTTGATGGGCTTCATTTTTGCTGTTCTAGCTATTTCAATATCTGATTTTACTGCGCTCATTTTGACACTTTCTATATATTTAAAATTCTTTGAAGCTGTTGGAGTAATATCCTTTTTTATCAATTTTTTAAAGTTCTAAAAAATATATATAAAAAAAATAAGAACTATTTATATTTATTGTTATAAAATTAAATTATGCAAAAATATTCAGTATTTAACCTAATTAAAAATGCTTTTACTGGCCATAAAAATTGGGAGGTAGCTTGGAAAGACCCAACACCAAAATCCGAATATGATGTTGTAATTATTGGTGGCGGAGGCCACGGTTTAGCCACAGCTTACTACCTTGCAAAAGAACACAATATTACAAATGTTGCTATCATTGAAAAAGGATGGATAGGTGGCGGAAACGTAGGGAGAAATACTACAATTATTAGATCTAATTATATGCATGATGACAATGCCAGATTTAGTGAATTTGGAATGAATTTATGGAGAAATATGAGTCAGGAATTAAATTTCAATGTGATGTTTTCTCCAAGAGGAATAATTAATCTTGCTCATTCAGACGCACAAATGAATGTTTTTTCTAGAAGAGGAAACTCTATGAGATTAAATGGCATTGATGCCGTTTTATTAGGAAGAGAAGAAGTAAAAAAAATAATACCTATGGCAGATTTTTCAGAAAATGTTCGTTTCCCAATTTTTGGTGGATTAATGCAGCCAAGTGCTGGTACTGCTAGACATGATGGAGTTGCATGGGGTTATGCACGTCAAGCAGATTCAATGGGAGTAGATATTATTCAAAATTGTGAAGTTACAGGTTTCGATGTTGTTGGAGGGAAGATTAAAGGGATTAGAACATCAAAAGGAGATATTAAAGCAAATAAAGTTGGATTATGTGTAGCTGGTAGCACATCAATTCTTGCTGAAAAATTAAACATGACACTTCCAGTAGAAACACATCTTTTGCAAGCCTGTGTTTCTGAACCAATTAAACCAATTTTAGATAGTGTAGTTACTTTTGGTGCGGGACACTTTTATTGTAGTCAATCAGATAAAGGCGAAATGGTAATGGGTGGAGATTTGGATGGTTATAATAGTTATGCTCAAAGAGGAAATTTACCAACACTTCAACATGTTTTAACAGAAGGAATTGCCATGTTTCCTTTTCTTAGTAAATTAAAAATGCTTAGAACTTGGGGAGGAATAATGGATATGTCAATGGATGGCTCTCCGATTATTGATAAAACACATATTGAAGGATTATATTTAAACTGTGGATGGTGTTATGGAGGTTTTAAAGCAACACCAGCATCCGGATGGACTTTTGCGCACACAATAGCACAAGATAAAGTTCATGAATTAAATGCAGGATACAGCTTAAATAGATTTCATACTGGTCATTTGCTTGACGAAAAAGGTCTTGGCACAAAAACTTGGATTTCATAAATGTTACATATTAAATGTCCTTATTGCGGAATGAGATCACAAAATGAATTTGCATATGGTGGTGATGCAAGCGTCAAAAGACCGGAACTAAATAAAGAAACTACAGATTCAGAATGGGATAGTTTTGTTTATCTAAGAAAAAGTTTAAGAGGAAAACATTTAGAACTATGGCATCATATTTCAGGGTGTAGGCAGTGGTTTAAAGTGCAAAGAGATACAGCAACTCATGAAATATTTAAAACATTAAAACCGAGCGAAGATATTTAATTATGTCACAAGATTTTCGATTAGATAAAATTGGTTTAATTAATAGAGATAAAAAAATTTCATTTAAATTTAATGGAAAAAGTTATTTTGGCTACGAAGGAGACACACTTGCATCTGCATTGATTGCAAATGGAGTTCATCTTGTTGGAAGAAGTTTTAAATATCACAGGCCAAGAGGTTTTTTTGGAGCTGGCGTAGATGAGCCATACGCTATAGTTCAATTATATAGAAATAATGAAACTGATCCTAATGTACGTGCTACAGAACAGGAACTTTTTGAAGGATTAGAAGCCACAAGTGTTAATTGTTGGCCAAGTGTAAATTTTGACATTGGAGCAATAAATAATTTTTTGAATAAATTTTTTCCGGCAGGGTTTTACTATAAAACTTTTATGTGGCCAAAGAGTTTTTGGTACAAAGTTTATGAGCCATTTATTAGAAAAGCAGCAGGATTTGGAGTTGCATCAATAAAACATGATCAAGAGAGATATGAGCATAAGTACGAATATTGTGACTTATTAATTACAGGTTCAGGCCCTTCAGGTTTAGCAAGTGCATATGCTGCAGCAATAAATGGAGCAAGAGTAATATTAGCAGAAGATAAACCAAGGTTTGGAGGAAGCTTATTAACTAGCGAAGTAAATATTGGAAATCAAAGTGGAAAAGAGTGGGCTGAGAAAATCATAACTGAGCTTAAAGGAATGCCTAATGTAATAGTAAAAAATAGAGCCCAAGTTTTTGGTTATTACGATCATAATATGTTGGTAATGTCAGAAAGAATAAACGATCATTTGCCAAAATCAAAAAAATATAGTCCGAAACAAAGACTTTGGTACATCAGGGCTAAAGAAGTTGTGATTTCTTCAGGTTCAATAGAAAGACCATTAGTTTTTGGAAATAATGATACGCCAGGAGTAGTATTATCCTCTGCAGCTAAAGAATATTTAAAAGTTTATGGGGTTTTGGTTGGTAGAAACCCACTTATATTTACAAATAATGACAGCGCATACGAAACTGCCATTGAGTTTAAAAAGAATGGAATTTGGCCGATAGTTTTAGATACAAGAAGTAACCCAGAATCTGAAATTATTGATGAAGCAAAAAGAATGGGAATTGATATAAAATTTTCATATGTGGTTATAGCTGCAAAAGGTTATAAAAAAGTAAAATCAGCTGAAATTGCAAAAATATCTGAAGATAAAAAAGATTTAGGTAAAATTGAAAATCTTAACTGCGATTGTATATGTGTTTCTGGATTTTGGACACCAACAATACATTTAGCATCTCAATCAGGAAACAAAACTAAATTTAATAAAGAAATTGATGCCTTTGTTCCTAATCAGCCTAAACAAGAAGAAACAACAGTTGGATCTGCAAATGGAGTATTTAATTTGGAAGAAACTTTAAAAAAATCTTTTGAAGTTGGTCATAAGTTGTCAAAAAAAATAACAAATAAAGACAACAAAGTCTCAGTTCCACAAGTTGTTGAAAAAAAAACTACACAACATGATAAATTTTGGTGTGTCCCACTTCCAAAAGGAAAAAAATATAAAAGATTTTTAGATTTTCAAAATGATGTTGCTGTTACCGATATAGAGTTAGCTTTAAGAGAAGGATACAGATCAATAGAACATGTAAAGAGATACACAACATTAGGAATGGCAACCGACCAAGGTAAAACAAGTAATCTTAATGGATTACAGCTTGTTTCAAATGTTGAAAATAAAATAGTACCAGAAGTAGGTCATACAACATTTAGACCACCATATACTCCTGTTACAATTGGGGCAATTGTTGGAAGAGAAGTTGGAAAACATTCTAAACCAACGAGAAAGTCACCAATGCATTTATGGCATGAAAAAAATAATGCTGTATTTGTGGATGCGGGAGTTTGGTTAAGACCGAGATATTATAAACGAAGCAATGAGACATTATTTGAAGCATCTAAAAGAGAGGCAACTAATGTTAGAAAAAATGTTGGTGTCTGTGATGTAACTACTTTAGGAAAAATTGATATTAAAGGACCAGATGCTGCTGAACTATTAAATAGAGTTTATACAAATGCTTGGCTAAAGTTGCCAGTTGGAAAAGCCAGATATGGCGCAATGCTTAGAGAAGATGGAATTGTGATGGATGATGGAACTACAACTAGAATTTTAGAAAATCACTATCATATGACAACAACTACTGCACAAGCAGCAAATGTTTTATCTCACCTAGAGTATTATCTACAAGTTGTCTGGCCAGAATTAAATGTTAATGTAGTTTCAACTACAGAACAATGGGCTGGTGCAGCGATTGCAGGACCAAAATCAAGAGACGTATTACAAAAATTATTTCCAGATATAAATGTTTCAAATGAAGATTTGCCATTCATGGGATACATTGAAAGCAATTTATTTGGTGTTCATGCAAGAATTTTCAGAATTTCTTTTTCTGGTGAGCTTGCTTATGAAGTTAATGTTGAGTCAGATAATGGAAATTTTATGTGGGAAAAAATAATGGAAATTGGAAAAGAATTTGAAATTCAGCCATATGGAACAGAAGCTTTATCAACACTAAGAATTGAAATGGGACATGTTGCAGGGTCTGAATTAGATGGAAGAACTATTCCTTATGATAATTCTTTAGAAGGAATGGTTAGTAAAAAGAAAGATTTTATTGGAAAAAGATCTTTAAATAGAGAGGCTTTTATAGCAAAAGATAGACAGAAAGTAGTAGGTGTAGTTCCTCTTGATAAAAAAACAAGTATTCCAGAAGGGTCACATTTGGTAAAAGACGCAAATGCAAAACTACCAAATCCAAAATTAGGTCATATTTCAGCTTCATGTTGGAGTGTTGAATATAACAATCCATTTTCATTAGCCATTCTCCATGATGGAAAAAATATGATTGGCGAAAAATTGTTTGCTTTATCACCGCTCAAAAATAAATCTATAGCAGTTGAAATAGTATCATCACATTATGTTGATCCTAAAGGAGAAAGAGTAAGATCATGACATCAATTTCTGCATTAGAAAATATTCATCAAAAAGGTCTTTTTGGAGATTATGAAGGTAAAAATGAAAACGAGTTAATAAAAATTTTTGAAAGAAAAAACTTATTGATTGTTCAAATTGCACAATACAAAAATTCTTCTTTTTTAACAAAAGATATTAACATTGATGGTCTTAATTTGACCAATGAAACATTAAAAGTAAGCTGTAACACTGATACTAGAATTTTATGGTGTGGTCCTAAAAATTGGCTTTTAATATCAAGAAAAAAAGATTTATTAAAAACTATTCAAAAATTATTAATAGACAATGATTTTGCAGTAACAAATTTATCTCATTCAAGAGCCATAATTGAACTCGAAGGAGAAAATTCAAAAGAAATATTAAAAAAAGGATGTCCTTTTAACTTTAATGAATTAAAAAAAGACAACTGTGTAAATTCTGTATTTAATGGCATAACAATTACCATTGATATGATTGATGACAATCCAAATACAATAAGATTGTTTGCTCTTAGAAGTTTTGGTGAATCTTTATATCACTCTATTACTGATGCATGTTTAGAATTTGGGTATAAGAGTTTATAAACTAGCTTTATAAAAATACTTATTAACACCCAAAAATATCAAAAATACTAACTTGAGTTATTTAGATTAAAAATATACTAACAAGTGGGGAGCGAATCATTGAATTTAAAAAAAATTATATTTTTAATTTTAGGTTTATTTTTTTTAAACAGTTGTATGGACGCAACAGCTTTTTTGGGTCCCGCAATTACAGTAGGTACATCAGGAAATGTTTACCAGGCCGGTCTTTCTTATGGTTCCAATCAATTAGTTAAAGAAACTACTGGCAAATCAACTTTTGAACATATGTCAGAATTTATAGATTCTAAAAAATTTAAAGATACTAAAAAAAAAATTATAAATAGCAAAAACAAATTGGAAGAGTCCTTCGAGAACGTTGAAAAAAAATCAATGAATTTTTATACTTCTGTTAAAAGTTTATATTTGCAAGGAAAAAATTAGATCAATCCTTTAAAATGGTTAAATGTCCCATTTTTCTTTTATCTTTAATTGTTTCTTTTAGATAGTCGAAAAAAAATTCATTATTAGAAAATTTTTTATTTTGATAATTTGTAATTTCTTTACCTATAATATTTATCATTTCAGCATTCGAAATTTTTTTTAATTCTATTTTATCTAATTGACAAACAGCACGAACATGATTTTCAAATTGGCTTATATTATATGCATTAATAGTTAAGTGCCCAGAGTTATGAACTCTTGGCGCTATTTCATTGACATATAAAATATTATTTTGATCTATGAAATATTCAACACACATTGTTCCAATATAATTTAATTTTTCAGAAATTTTTTTAGCCCACGAGATCGATTGATCAAAGGTTAGTTGATCAATTCGTGCAGGAATTTTAGAACTTTTAAGAATCTGATCTTGATGAATATTTTCAATAGGCTCATAAGCTTGATAAGTATTGTTTTTAAATCGAGTTATAATTATTGATATTTCTTTTTTAAGAGTAATTGTTTTTTCTAATATATATTCATTATTAAAATCAATATTTAAATTTGAAAGTTCATTTAAGGAATTAATTTTGTATTGTCCTTTTCCATCATAACCCAATGTGCAAGTTTTAAGTATTCCAGGCAACAAATCTTTATTATTTAATAAATCTTCCTTCTTTTTTATTAAAGCGAATTTTGTAGTTTTTATTTCAATTTGATTAATAAAGTTTTTTTCTGTGTATCGATTTTGAATAATCTTATTAATAGCAGGATCTGGAAATACGGGCCTTTTTTGACTTATCTTTTTTAAAGTTTCATATGGAATATTTTCAAATTCAAAAGTTACAATATTTGAAGCTTGAACAAATTCATCAATTTTATTCTCATTATTGTACTTTGCATAAATAAATTTGTCACAAAAATTTTTTGCAGGTGCTGCTTCATCATCAGATATTACAACTGTTTTTATATTTATTTTTTTTGCAGCAGACGCGAGCATACTGCCCAACTGGCCACCACCAATGATTCCAAGTATTGGTTTAACAGCACTCATCAGTTTGGTTTATTTTTAACCGATCGAGTTTGGTTAGCTCTCCATTGATTTAATTTATTTTTGATTTTATTATCAGTTAAAGCAATAATTGAGGCAGCAAACAATGCTGCATTTATTGCACCATCTTTACCAATTGCAACAGTGCCAACAGGAATTCCTTTTGGCATTTGAACAATTGATAAGAGGCTATCCAGACCTTTAAGTTTTTTGCTTTCTATAGGAACACCAATGACAGGAACGCTAGTTAAAGAAGCAATCATTCCAGGTAAGTGTGCAGACCCTCCTGCTCCAGCAATAATTACAGCGACATTACTTTTTTCAGATTTTTTTGCAAATTGAAACATTCTATACGGAGTTCTATGAGCTGAAATAATTTTTATTTCATGTTTAATTTTAAGTTTTTCTAAAATTTTTTTACAAAGCTTCATAGTTTTAAAATCAGATTGACTACCCATTACAATTGAAACTTTTTTATTAGATTTTTTTATAGACATATTATTTTTTGATTACTTCTGCTAATCCTAACCAAGCATTAACATCTTTGCTAGCAATATAATCAGATTTAAAAAATTCTTTAACATTCCACTGATTATTATCAGATAATTCTTTTATTTTTTTATCAAAACCATATTCTTTATAAATACCTTCATTAATAGTAAAACAAATTAATCCTTTATTTTTTGTAATTCTTATGAATTCATTTAAAGCATGAGGTTTTACATGGCCAAAAGTAAAAGTCCCTACACACATTACAGCATCGTACTGGTCATTTGCTACTTTAATAGGTTTATTTAAATCTGTTTGTTCAAGATTTTTATAATAGCCTTTAGGAACTAAATCTAATAGTTTTTCTGATAGATCAGCACCGTCAATATTTAAGTAATCATATTTTTTTAATTCAATTCCAACAAGACCAGTACCACAACCAGCATCATATATTCTAATTTTTTTATTTGGTGTGTACTTTGTAAAAACGTTGACCGTTTCCTTAGGACCCGTGTAGTTCCAATCCACCATCTCTTGATCATACTTATCTCCCCATCCATCATAGTATTTCATGACTTCTTTGGTAGTTTTTAATTTGTAAATGGGTATTTTATTTACAACGTCTTTGTCTTTTTGCCCCATGTTTATTAAATGTTTAAATCAATTAAATTAGAATATATTATTTTTATATGAATAAAAGTATTAATTATCGCATTGACAATCTTCAATATTGTAATTGGTCTAGAGAAATCTTTAAGATTAATAGAGAAGCTGGATTAGATGCAGTTCATGTTACAATTGTTTATCATGAAGATTATAATGAACTTCAAACGGTAATTAAATCTTGGAACAATCATTTTGAAAAAAATTCAGATTTAATTTTTTTAGGAAAAGATTATAAGGATATTGAAAAAGCTAAAAATCAAAACAAAACAGCAATATTTTTTGGATTTCAAAACTGTTCACCTATTGAAGATGATATTTCTTTAATTGAAAAGGTTCATCAACAAAATTGCAGATTTATGCAATTGACATATAACAACCAATCACTTCTTGCTACGGGCTGTTATGAAAAAATAGATAGTGGAGTTACCAATTTTGGCCGTGAAGTAATAAAAGAAATGAATAGGGTTGGCATTGTAATCGACATGTCTCATTCTGCAGAACAGAGTACATTAGATGCAATTGAAATTAGCGAAAAGCCCATAGCTATTACTCATGCTAATCCCTTGTTTTGGTTTTCAGCTAAAAGAAATAAATCAAATGATTTATTAAAAGCTCTATCTAATAGTGATGGTATGTTGGGACTTTCTTTATATCCTCATCATTTAAAAGGAGGAACAAATTGTACGTTAGAAAGTTTTTGTGAAATGACTGCAAAAACAGCAGAAATTATGGGTGTAAAAAATATAGGCATAGGAACAGACTTATGTCTTAACCAGCCAGACAGTGTTGTTGAATGGATGAGAAATGGAACATGGACTAAAGCTAAAAATTATGGAGAAGGATCAAAAAACAAACCAGGTTTTCCAAATCAACCAGATTGGTTTTTGGATGCAAGAGGTTTTAAAAATTTAGAAATTGGTTTGAAGAAAGTTGGATTTAATGAAGATGAAGTTAATGGAATTTTAGGAAATAATTGGTACAATTTTTACAAAGGTATAAATTAATGAATGTTGAGCTAAGAGATCCTAATATTGTAATGAAACTATCAAGATTAGGTTCATTTCATCAATCAAAGTTATCTTTTTTAAGAAGTTTTTTAAAAGAATTTAAAGATTGGGAGTACAAAAGAGATTTATTTGAATTAAATGAAAATGGTTATGGGACAGCAGTATATTCTTTTAAAAAAAGTACTAGAGTTTATTCTTTAATTTGCTATGCAAATGAACTTAATGAAAATGAAAGATCAGACAGAGTTATCGCAACAAAATGGGACGCTGCTTTTGTACTTCATGATGGCGTTCCTACAAAACAAGATATAGAAAGATTAAGAAACGAAGTTCCAAAACAAGAAGTGGGAAGATTATCTTACAAGGAGCTCACTCTTTCTAGAGCGAATAAATCAGTTCGTGCATTTAATCATGTTGTTGAAAGTTTAAGCAAAGGCAATCAACCTGACATCGAATTGTTATCAAAAGTTGGTTACTTATACAGAACAACTGCAGTATATGGATCAGGTAAATTTGGCTTAGCAGACAGATTTAGAATTAAAAATCGAGAAGAAATATATGGTCCTTTTAGATTGGAAATGATGTTGGTTTATTTAGTAAGACAATTTACTTTTGATCAAGCTAATCATGTTGCTAAAAACAAAAATCCAAGAAAAGCAGTATCTTTAGATGTTGAAATTTGTAGAAATTTAGGAATAGGTAATTCTACTGGTTTAGGAATGGCACCATTTATAGTTAATCATCCAACACTTTTAAATAATTGGATAGTAGCAAAAGAAATTGCATTAAAAACTATAAGAGAAATTAAAGATGTTAAAACAGAAGATAGTGATTTATTTAAAGTTTATTTAAAAAAATCTATTAAAAATATCACTTCCTGGAATACAGATAGTGAATACCAGCAAAAAAAAATTAAATCTTTGTTAGAAGATATAAATAAATTTATTCAATTTATTGAAAAAGATTTTGATTTTTTAAAAGAATTTGCATTTAATAATATTTATTTATGGGCCGAAGAAAACTTGGGAGAAGAATGCATTGAATATATCATTTCAATTATGATGGAGCCATATGACGATATCGTAAACCCATTAATTAACCAAATGAGCTCAGAAGAAGAAAAATACTTTAATATTCCCACAGATAGAACGATTGGTGAATTAAGAGAAATTTTAGAAAAAAAATATTCAGAAATAATAAAAATAGATTTTTCTAAGAAAGAAAATTATCAAAATTTTTGGTTTATATCTAAAAATAAAGAGGAACCTCGTATGGCAGACAGATTTAAAGAAAATGGATCTGAATTAGAACAGCCACTTGCCATTGCTAGAGATATTAAAAAACTTTATGAAGTTATTTCTGTTTCTAAAAACAGCTCTACAATTGATAAATTTTTGTTAAATAATAACGACTTACGACATGTAGTTAGAAGAGCGTTTATTGTAGAAAAATTTCCATATTCAGAAATTCAAGACAACACTATCGGACAATCAATTATACCCATTGATATGTTAAGATTAAAACTATCATTTTTTGGCGCACTCAAATTTGACCCAAGATCAGATAAATGGTTAAGAATTTGTATGTTTCAGGGTGCACCATTACCACATGAATTAAAAAACTATAATCCTTACTGGGTTTATAATTCATTAAATTAAATGAAATCGTTAAGCGAAATAGATACAACTTCTAAAAGAGCATGCAAGGCTGCCGGTTATTCGTGGGGAATTGCCGAGGAAGTTGGAAAAAACATAAGATTATTAGAAATGTTTGGTTTACCAGGTATTAAAAATCTCAATGATTATTTTAAGAAAAAAAAACAAAAGAGATTTGAAAGTTTAAATTTAATTAACAAAGAAAATAAAGCTATAAAACTAGAATTTTGTCCTATAATTACTGGAACTAGTTTTTTAGATCAAGCTAAGGCTTTAGAAAATTTAAATGAAATTTATTTTGAAAAAATAGCATATCCTTTGCTTTTCCTTCCATTTGTAAGCAGAGCATCTGAAATTATTGGCAAAAGAATTTTTATTAAATTAGATGATAAAGAATTTTTACTTAACTTTAATAATAATATTTATTCAAATTTTTTAAGTAATAATATTGTTGAAAATGCAGAAACCATTTCAATAAAATTTTTAAATAATGCAGATTCATTTGATAAAAAGGAATGGGAAGAACTTTATAGATTATCTGAAGATACATTTGTTGAAGAAAGTGATAGTTTAAAAGAAACTGGCGCTGGCGCTGGTTTAACGGACAATGACTGAAGAATTTGAAGACAAAACTTTAAAAGAAAAAGATTTAAAAGAATTAAACAATCAATGTGAAGAATGTAAAAAAGAAGATGAAAGTGTATCTCAAAATTTAATTTTAACAGGATTTAAAATTTGCAAATCTTGCAGAACTTCAAAGACTGTCTTTCCTGTCTAGCTATAAGTACTTATTGGCATGGCATCCATTCTGCTCATAACAAAAGAAACCGAAACAAAAGCAAATATTAAAAAAGACAAAAAAACTACTCCAAAAGATTTAAAGTTAGACTTTAAATTTAGAATTTGTTTGGTTGATATTATTAAAGAAGCAAAAATCCAAAATTGAGTAAGAAAAATTATTGGTATTACTAATTCTGGAGTGACAGCAAAAAATCTTAGTAATCCAGGAGCATGGGCATATCCCACTCCAATTAAAATTCTTTTAAAAGGAGTATTAGTTGTAGCTTTGTCTGGAAAAATTTTAACACCGATAACGTAGATAAGTATAGCCCAAACTAACCAAGTTAAAATTGCCGTTAAGCCCGAAATTCCAATTGAAGTTTTAATAATTGTATTTGCAGCAACAGCACCTGCTATTCCATCAAGGATCATAATTAAACCAGCAAAATAGATGGCCGCTTCTCCAAAATTTTTATTATTTTTGTAGAGATTTTTATCTAATTTTAAAGATGAAAAAACTATATTTAAAAATTCATTGAACATAAGTATTTGAATGGGGGGATATTATTCCCCCACAAAAATTATTTAACTATTAACTACTTCTCTAGTATTTGCATTAAATGACTGTTTAAATGGAATGTCTACAACTACTGCATCTACTGGAGTTCCCGGAGTATTTGAATATTTAGCTGGTAAATGAACCTTATATTTAGTTCCAACCTTACCTTTAGGGAAACCATTAGCATTTAATGTTCCATCAAAAGGGACATATCCCATTGCAATATTTTGTTTTTTCTCAGGGTGGTACCAAGGAGAAGTGATAAATCCAACTGGATCACCTCCATTTTCATTTGAAATTAACCAAAAGTCAGGAGCGTATTCTTCAATAGGTTTTCCACCTAATTCAAGACCTACCAACTGAAGTTTGTATGGTTTTTTACCTGCTTTGATTTCATTTTTCATTTTTTCTAAAGCAGCTTTTCCAACATAGTCAGTTTTTTTATTCCATTCACCTTTACCAGATAAAGAAACTTGATAACCTAGATTACATTGAAAAGGATTATGTTCAGTATCCATATCTTGTCCCCAAGAAAGAATTCCAGCTTGAATTCTTCTATGGTGAGCAGGGGCAATAACCATTAAATTATGTTTTTTACCTGCATCAAGAACCGCATTCCACATTTCATCTGCATATAAAGTAGCATTTCTTAAATATATTTCATAACCAGCTTCACCTGAGAAACCAGATTGTGAAATAACACAACTTCTTCCAGCAACTTTAACTTCAGCTAAACCATAGAAAGGCATGTTATCTAAATCAACTTGGTCACCAAGTAGATCTTTCATCAGTGCTTTTGATTTAGGTCCTTGAATTTGTACAGGGCAAGCGTCAATTTCTTCGATATCACAATTAAATCTTCCATCAGCATTAACACCTTGGAGGTACATACCAATGTCAGAGTCTGATAGTGAGAACCAAAACTCATCTTTTGAAATTCTAAGAAGAATTGGATCATTCAAAACTCCACCATATTTGTTACACAAGATTACATATCTTGCTCTCAGAGGTGAGATTTTAGTTGCATCTCTAGTTATTACGTAGTCTGTAAATTTTTCTGCATCTGGGCCTTTAACTCTTATTTGTCTTTCAACAGCAACATTCCACATGGTAACGTGATTAACAATTGCATCATACTCCACCATTGCTCCACCGTCTTCAGGTTTAACATAACCTCTTGGATGATAAACACGATTGTATACTGTTGCTCTCCAACAACCAGCTTGCATTGATAAATGCCAATAAGGTGATTTTCTTACTCTTGTTGAAATCAACATTTCAACTTTAGTAGGACCACTTTGTCTTAAGTTATAAGGAACTTGTCGATCAGATTGATCAACTGAAGTTACATGTTTTAGTTTAGTATAATCAAATTCATTAGACATATTTGTTCTCCATCAACCACTTGTTTGTTTCCTTCAAGCCGCCGAATGTATAAATGTGAAAAAAATCAGTATGCGATTTAACTTTCCCAATTAAATCATTTGGGTCTTTAGGTTTCATTAAATCTAACGCCTTACTAAAATTAGACTTAAGAAAGTTTAAGGAATTTTTTGCACCAACAATATTAGCAAACTTTATTAGGCTAGTTATTTTTAGCGGCCCAGTAATTCCAACATGAACTGGTATTGTTTGTTTAGAAATAAAATCTATGATTGGCTGAGGGTTTAGTAACCATTGAGTTACTATATAGTCAGCGTAAGGTTTTTTGTCTTTCATAGCTTTTTCTAAATTTGAATCGGATATATCAGGACTCCCCTCTGGATGTCCAGCGATTCCTATCTTAAGTCCTTCAAAATATCCTGTCTCTAAAATCTGAATTGAACTATCAAAAACTCCGACTTGTTCACGACTTCCGCCAATTACAAGAGCTTGCTTGACCCCTAAATCTTTACATCTAGAAACGTAGTCATTTAACTGAGCTTCATCAGCGATTGAACGAGCAGGAAAATGAGGTACTGGATTAAAACCTTTTTTAGTTAAATCACCAGCTTTTTGGGCTGTTTCTACGTAGTCTCCTCCTGGTAACATTGTAATATAAACGTCTTTTACCGAAGGTAAGGTTTCAAGGTCAGTATGAGGACCAATTTCTATTGAGAAATTCATTTTCGGATAATTATCTATTTTAATAAAGTCTGTCTACTAAATTCAATCGACATGATTAATTGAAATTTGTTGCCAAAAGCTTTGCCAATGGTAAGATTTTGCATGTTGAATGGCAAGTACAACTCAGAGATATATAAGCTAATAAATAAAGCAAAATTAGATATAGTTAGTAAACCTATAACTGAATCGCATGGCCTACCCAATGAATGTTATATAAGTCAAGAATATACAAAAATTGAAAGAAAGAAACTATTTGAAGATAAATGGGTAGTTGTTGGGGTAGCAAGTTCTGTGCCAAATAAGGGTGATGCAAAACCTTTCAAACTTCTTGATCTGCCAATTATAATTTTAAGAGACAAAAAAAACAAAATTAGAGTTTTTCACAATGTATGTAGCCATCGTGGTTATAAAATATTACAAAAACCATGTAACATTAAAAATACTATCAGATGTCCTTATCATTCATGGGCTTACAATACAGATGGTAAATTAATCGCAACACCACACATCGGTGGAATGAATAAGCACTCTGCTAAGAATTTTAATAAATCAGATAGTGGTTTAAAAGAAATCAGGTCAACTGTTTGGTTAGATCTAATAATGATCAATATAAGCAATAACGAAATTTCATTTGAAAAATATATTAAACCGTTAAGCGATAGATGGTCAAAATTTTGGCCTGAAAAAGATAGAAAGTTAATCTATCATTCAAATGATTATGGATATTTTCAACTAAGAGCAAATTGTAACTGGAAATTTGCTATTGAAAATTATTGTGAGAGTTATCATTTGCCTTGGGTTCATCCAGGTTTAAATTCTTATTCAAAAATTGAAGATCATTATCATATTCAAGGATTACCAAATCGTTTTGCTGGTCAAGGAACAACTGTTTATAACCCAAGACTTAAAGGCAAAGAAAAATTTCCTTGTTTTACGAATTGGCCAAAAAAAAATGAAAATATAGCTGAATATGTGGCTTTGTTTCCAAATGTAATGTTGGGAATACATAAAGATCATTATTATGCATTTTGGTTAGAGCCTGTTAATCATACGTATACAATTGAACATATGGAAATATATTATGTAGGAGATAAAGCAGCTAATTCAAAAAAATTTAAATCTTTAAGAAAACAGAATTATAAACTGTGGAAAAGTGTGCAGTCAGAAGATGTACACATCATAGAAGGCATGCAAGAAGGCAGGAACTCTCCATCATATAATGGAGGAAACTTTTCACCAGTTATGGACAATCCTACTCATCATTTTCATAAATGGGTAGCAACAAATGTAGTTTAATGAGATTTAAAAGGAAAATTGCACCAGATACAAAATCTAAGTCAAATTTTATAACAAAGAAAAGGTTTAGAGAAGATGAAATAAATTTTGATAAACTTAGATCTTATAGATTAGATAGAGTAAAAAAAGAATTAGAAAAAAATAATCTTGAAGCTTGTATATTATTTGATCCAGTAAACGTTAGGTATGCTTTAGACACTACAAATATGAGCGTTTATCATATGCATAATCTCACCAGATATTGTTTTGTACCAGTTAATGGACCGGTAATTTTATATGAATATTTTAACTGCGAAGGACTATCTAGCCATTTAAATTTAATAGACGAAATAAGACCAGCAATAACTTGGGATTATTTTAGTAATGGTGACCAAGCAAGTATACAATTAAAAAAATGGGTTAATGAGATTAAAGATTTATCAAATTCTTATTTTAAAAGTAAAAAAGTAGCAATTGATGTTATTAATGGTCCAGCAGTAACAGCTTTAAACAAAGCAGATATTAAAGTAGTAGATGCTAAATTAATTCTTGAACAAGCAAGAGTTATAAAATCTCCTGAAGAATTAAAATGCATGAAGGCCGCAATAGAAGTTGCTGAAATTGGTGTTGCTAAAATGCGTAATAAATTAAAAGCTGGTATGACCGAAGATGAACTTTGGTCAATTTTACACAAAACAAATATTGAACATGGTGGTGAATGGATTGAGTGCAGAATACTTTCATCTGGTGAAAGAACAAATCCATGGATGCAAGAAAGTAGCAATAAAGTTATTCAAAGAGGTGAAATAGTATCTTTTGATACAGATATGGTTGGACCGTATGGATATTGTGCGGATATATCAAGAGCATTTGTAGAAGGAAATAAATTTAGCAGTGATCAAAAAAAATTATATCAAATGGGAGTTGAACATATTGATCACAATGCTCGATTAATTAAACCAGGAATGTCTTTTAAAGAATTTACTGAAAAATCTTGGAAACTTCCTGAAGAGTATTATGGAAACAGATATCCATGTATGGTTCATGGAATT
>CACLNK010000016.1 GCA_902608305.1 uncultured Pelagibacteraceae bacterium
TTACAAATTTCCATAATAATTCTTTAGTATCGGCATTACTTGTTTCGACTAAATTTAATAACATAGAAAAAGTCATAATTATCTTTTCTTTTGGCATTTCTCCATTATGTACATGCCAAACTGGATTCATTAATAATTGCAATTCATTTTGAGTTTTCCCTTTTTCTATAAAATCTAAATATTCATCTACTGCTTTTGGTACAATTTCTCTATAAAGTTTCTTGGCTCTTTTTGGATTCTGATACATAAATAATGATAAACTTTCTGGTGATGCATATTCTAACCATTGATCAATTGTAATGCCATTTCCTTTTGATTTTGAAATTTTTTCACCTTTTTCATCCAAAAATAATTCATAGGCAAATCCTGATGGGTTATTTTTTCCTAATAGTTTTATTATCTTTGATGATAAAATTGCACTTTCAATTAAATCTTTTCCATACATTTCAAAATCAACATCCAGAGCATACCATCTCATAGCCCAATCAACTTTCCATTGTAACTTACAATCACCATTTAAAATACTAACTTCAAGTTTTTTTCCATTGTTGTCGAAAATAATTTTAAATTTATCTTTTTTAATTTCTAAAACAGGAATTTCTAAAACAACTCCTGTGTCAGGACATATTGGTAAAAAAGGGCTATAAGTTTTTTGTCTTTCTTTGCCAAGTGTTGGCATTACTATTTCCATAATAGACTGATAATTTTCAAGAATAATTTCAAGCGTTGAATTAAAATATCCAGATTTATAAAGTTCTGTGGAACTTTTAAAATCATAATTAAATTTAAATTTATTTAAAAATTTTATGAGCATTTCATTATTATGTTCTCCGAAACTTTTAAATTTTTCAAAAGGGTCTGGTACACTTGTTAATGGTTTATGAAGATTGTCACTTAAAATTTTTTTGTTTGGTACATTTTCAGGTATTTTTCTTAAACCGTCCATATCATCAGAAAAAGTAATTATTTCTTTAGGTAAATCTGTAAGTTGATTTAAAGCATTAACAACCATGGTTGTTCTGGCAACTTCTCCGAAAGTTCCTATATGAGGTAATCCGCTTGGGCCATAGCCAGTTTGTAAAATTATTTTACCTTTTTTTTCTATAAAATTTTTTCTTTCTCTTAAAATTTTTTTTGCTTCAACAAAAGGCCAAGCATTGGTTTTATCTAAATTTATTTTTTCAATCACGTGTTATAATAACAAAAAGTCAAAAAATTGCTGTTTTTATCAATTCTTATAGTGTTGAAATTTATTTACCATAAAATAATGTTCATTAAAAATGTCTAATTACAAAACTGTGTTTTTTACACTAGGTATTTTACAAATCATACTTGGGATCTCAATGGTCTTCCCAATTATAATTCAAATTATATTTGATGAATTAGACTCATCTTTTATAGGTGCATCTTTAATTACAATAATATTTGGCACACTATTTTTTTTATCAAATTTAGATCATGATAAAAAACTAAGTTTACAAAATGCCTTTTTGCTAACTGCTTTATCTTGGCTTAGCATTGCTGTATTTAGCTCACTTCCATTTATTTTTTCAAATTTAAATTTAAGCATTACTGACTCTTTTTTTGAAAGTATGTCAGGTATTACAACCACTGGTTCAACAATCATTACTGATTTAAATTCATCTCCAAAAGCTATTCTTCTTTGGAGAGCTCTTCTGCAATGGCTGGGGGGAATTGGGATAATTGTAATGGCAATTACTTTAATGCCAATAATGAATATCGGGGGAATGCAGTTATTTAAAGTATCTAGCGGTGATGCTTCGGAAAAAATTTTACCTAAAACAAAAGAGATAACTTTAAGATTAATATTAATTTACTTAATTTTAACATTTCTTTGTTCTTTTTTTTACAACATATGTGGAATGAAATTTTTTGATAGTTTAACCCATTCAATGACAACGATAGCTACTGGTGGATTTTCTAATTATAATGAATCCATTGGGTACTTTAATAATATAAAAATTGAAATAGTATCAATGATTTTTATCATTTTGGGGAGTATACCTTTCATTTCTTATATTAAATTCTTAAGTGGTAAAAAAAATATATTTTATACAGACACGCAAATTAAATCTTTTATTAAAATTATTTTTTATTCAATTATAATTTTGTTTTTTTATTTAACTATTTTTAATAAAAGTTTCTCAGATGTTGGTTTGAGGTCAATTTCATTTAATGTAATCTCAATTTTAACAGGTACGGGATATGTTACGCAAAACTTTGATGATTGGGGAAGTTTTCCACTTATTTATTTTTTAATATTAATGTTTATTGGGGGATGTGCTGGTTCAACGGCTTGTGGAATAAAAATTTTTAGAGTTCAAATTTTGTATTTATTTTTAAAAAATCAATTAAAAAAAATTATTTATCCTAGAGGTATATTTATTATAAAATATGACAATAATAATGTTAATGAAAAATTTATGGCTTCAATAATTGCATTTATATACCTGTACATAATTATCTTTTTTATAATCACCGCAATGTTATCATTAAGTGGCCTAGATTTTACTACGTCTATTTCAGGAGCTGCCACTTCAATTTCAAATGTAGGTCCTGGACTTGGTGAATTAATAGGACCAAATGGTAATTTTTCTCAATTGCCAGATTTTTCAAAATGGATATTAAGCTTTGGAATGATCTTGGGTAGGTTAGAATTATTTGCTATACTAGTTCTATTTTTACCATCCTTTTGGGTAAAATAAATATGATAGAATTGAAAAAACAATCATTATCCGAAAGTTTTTCTGTCTACTTCGATAAAAGAATGCTTAGAATTTTGCTTTTAGGGGCAATTTCGGGATTCCCGTGGGTATTAATAGGAAGTAGTTTAAGTTTATGGCTTAAGGAAGAAGGTTTAAGCCGTTCAACAATTGGTTGGGCAGGTTTAATTTTTGGTGTTTATGCTTTTAACTATTTATGGGCACCACTAATCGATAGAATTCAAATACCTATTTTAACAAAAAAACTAGGCCATAGAAGAGCTTGGATAGTTTTAATGCAAATTGCAATTTTACTATGCTTAATTGTTTGGAGTTATATTAATCCAACAGAAAACTTAGCATTGTTAATTACTATTGGATTAATTATTGCAATTGCTTCTGCGACTCAAGATATAACGGTAGATGCATTAAGAATTGAACAAATTGGAGAAAGTGAAGGAAATTCAATGGCAGCTGGAGCTGCAATGGCAGTTGTTGGTTGGTGGACAGGTTACAAATTAGGAGGAGTTATAGCACTATTCACAGCAGAATATTTTCAAAATATAGGCATAGCTAATTATTGGCAAACAACTTTTTTAATTTTGGGCATTGTCATAATTTTAATGAACATAGGTTTAATGTTTGTTCATGAGCCAGTTTTAACTGAAAGACAATCAAAACAAAGAGAAACTGATGAATTAATAGAAAATAAACTTGGATCAAAAAATATTATAACTAGCTTAACTGCTTGGGTAACTGGCACAATAGGCGGGCCTATAATTAGTTTCTTTAAAAAAAATGGATTTTCTATTGCTGTTGGAATTTTAAGTTTTGTATTTTTATTCAAAATAGGAGAAGCTTTCTTGGGACGTATGTCCATTGTTTTTTACAAAGAAATAGGATTTTCTAAAGGTGATATTGCTATTTACTCAAAAACCTTAGGTTGGATAACTACTGTTATTTTTACATTGTTGGGCGGATTATTTGTAATTAGATCTGGAGTTTTAAAAGCAATGTTTCTTGCTGGAATAACAATGGCATTAACTAATTTATTATTTACTGCTTTAGCGTGGAGTGGTAAATCTGAATTACTATTTGCGGTTGCTGTCATATTTGATGATATAGCAGCTGCATTTGCAACCGTAGCATTTGTTGCTTTTATATCATTATTGGTTGATAGAACATATACAGCAACCCAATATGCATTACTTGCTTCTATTGGAACAGCTGGAAGAACTACACTTGCGTCCTCGTCTGGAGCCTTAGTTGATTGGTTAAATGGCGACTGGGGAACATTTTTTATTTTAACAGCGGTTATGGTTATTCCATCTTTGATTTGTTTATGGTTTATCAAAGACAAATTAAAACTTGGTGAAAAATAATTTTTTTTGTAAAAGCTTGTATATTGATTTATATGAATACCCTTCTTATAAATCGAAAGTTAGTTCACAAATTCTCTATGGTGAAAAATTTAAAATTTTATTAAAAAAAAAAAATTGGTTCAAAATTAAAACATCATATGACAACTATATAGGTTATATTAAAAAAATACATTACACAGAAAAATTTAATCCAACACATAAAATAAGTAATTTAAAGGCAAGAATTTTTAAACACCCCAAAAATTTAATAAAATACAAATCAAAAAATTCTTTGCCATTTGCAAGTAAAATTGAAGTTTTGAAAAAATATAAGAATTTTATCATGTTCGACAAGAATAAATGGTTGCATATAAAAGATATTAATAAAATTAATTACCAAGAAAAAAATTTTATTAAAATTTTAAAACTGTTTATTAATTGTAAATATAAATGGGGTGGTAAAACTTTTAATGGTATTGACTGTTCTGGACTCCTGCAAATATTTTTTCAATTTAATAATAAATTTGTACCAAGAGATACGAAAGATCAAATCAAATTTTTTAATAAAAAAAAAAAAAATTTAAATAAAAATTATTTAATTTTTTGGAAAGGACACGTAGCAATTTCCATCAATAAAAATTCATTAATTCATGCTTATGGGCCAAAAAAAAAGGTTTTAATTATGGATATAAAAAAAACGATAAATGAGATTAGACAAAATGCCAATCTTGAAGTAATTACAAAATATAAAAACTAAATGGATTTAAAAAAACTCGAAAATAAAATTAATATAATTAAGAATAAATTAAGAGTGGGAAATTCTGATGAAGTAATTCGAGATACAAAATCACTTATTAAAAAATTTAGCGACCAGCAAATACTCTATAATATTTTATCCTTAGCATATCAGCAAAAAGGTGAAAATGATAAGTCAATAGATTTATTAACCAATGCACTTAAAAAAAATCCAAAAAATATTTTTTTTTTAAATAATATAGGAGTAAGTTATTACAACAAAAAAAACTTAGTTGAAGCAGAATATTATTTTAAGAGGGTTCTCGAAATAAATCCCAATTATATAAATGCCTTAAATAATTTAGGTAATTTAAAAAAAGATTTAGATCTTTTGGATGAAGCTAAGAATTTTTATAAAAAATCTGTTAAATTGAATGATAATGTTATGGAGACGCATTATAATCTAGGACTACTTTATCAACAATTTGGTAATTTCGAAAAATCTCTTTATCACTACAAAAAAACTTTAGAATTAAATCCAAAATTTACAAAAGCTGACCATGAAATTGCAATGATAACAAAATATTCATCTAAAAATAAGCATTTTTTAGATATACAAAAAAAATTAACTAACAAAGATCTTAATGACTTTGAAAAATTAGAATTACATTTTGCTCTAGGAAAAGCGTATGACGATTTAAAAGATTATAAAAATTCTTTTTTTCATATAGAACGTGCAAATTTATTAAAAAAGAAAATTACAAAATATAACATCAAAAATGATGTTAAATTATTTGATAATATTAAAAGCTTTTTTTCAAAAATTTCCTTAAATAAATTAAATTCTAATAAAAAAAAAATTATTTTTATTTTAGGTATGCCTAGATCAGGTACAACACTTGTAGAACAAATTATATCAAGCCATAAAAATGTATATGGGGGTGGAGAAATTCCTATTTTAGGACAAGCTTTTTATGAAAAATTTAAAAATAATAATCAATTGAATAAAAATAACGAGATATCTATAAATTATTATAATGAACTAATTGATATTCAAAAAAAATATATTGAACAAATATCAATAATAGACAATTCACAAAAAGTTTTTACAGATAAAGCGCCTTTAAACTTTAGGTGGATAGGTTTTATTCTTTCAGTATTCCCAAACTCAAAAATTATTCACTGCAAAAGAAAAAAAATTGATAATTGTTGGTCAATTTATAAAAATAATTTTGCTGGTAGTTTAAATTTTTCTTATAACTTAGAAGATCTTGGTTTTTTTCATAATTTATATGAAGAACTTATGTCTTTTTGGAATAATAAATTTAAAGATAAAATTTATAATTTATCTTATGAAGATTTAATTAATAACCAAGATGCTCAAATTAAGCTTTTAATCAAATTTTGTGGTTTAGATTGGGATCCAAATTGCCTTGAATTTCATAAAAACACAAAAATAATTAAAACAGTAAGTTTTGCACAAGCTAGAAAACCTATCTATAAATCATCAATAAATTCATCAAGTAAATATTTGAAATATCTTAATAAACTCACATCTGTCCTTAAATCTTAATTAAAATCTACCAAAATCAGGTTTGTTTATATCTTGTTTTAATAAAAGAATTTTCTTTCTTACTTTTTTTGTATTAATTAACTTTTTGATTATTTGATTATTATTTTTAACACTAATATCTTTTTTAAAAGCTTTAAGATTTTTAATAAATAAATTAATTGCAGAAATAATATTTTTTTGATTACTAAAAAAAATATCTCTCCACATAATTTCATTACTTGCTGCAATACGTGAAAAATCTCGTAATCCTCCTGCGCTAAATTTAATTAAATTATATTTTTTTCCTTTTTCAAAGTCAGTTGCTGTTTTGACCAAATTATAAGCGATTAAGTGAGGTAAATGACTTGTTATCGAAAAAATAGCATCGTGTTGTTTCGAATTCATCATAATAACTTTAGAACCTAATTTTTTCCAAAATGATTTGAGTCTAGATAAATGTGTTTTATCAATATCTTTTTCTTTAATTAAAATACACCACTTATTTTTAAATAAATCTTTATCTCCATATTCAGCTCCACTTACTTCAGATCCAGCTATTGGATGAGAAGGAATCCAAGTTATATTTTTGTTTAATTGTTTTTTAACTTTTTTAGAGCTCAATTCTTTAGTAGATCCTACATCTGTTACGATTGTTTTGTTTGTATTAAATTTATTTATTTTTGAAATAAAATTTGAATATTGACTCATTGGAGTACAAAAAATTACTAAATCAAAATTAACAGAAATATTTTTTAACTTATTGATTACCTTACAACTAATTTTTAATTTTTTTATTATTGATATATTTTTTTTTGATTTTTCGTAAATATAAATATTTTTTGATACTCTGTGAGCATGTACAGCTCTTAATACTGAAGAACCTATTAATCCACATCCAATTATAAGAATATTTTTCATCATTTTTTAAAAATTTTATTAAGAATACTTACAAGTTTATTATTAGCAGCGCTACTACCAATTGTTAATCTTAAAGCATTTTTAATTTTATAAGTCTGCATCGATCTTAAAATAATTCCGTTATTTTCTAACTTTTTTTTAATATAGTTTGCAGAATATTTACATTTGCTAAAATTTAATAATAAGAAATTGGTAGCAACCTCATTTGTAATTATATTTAATTTATTTAAAATTTTTTTAATTTTATTGGCCCAAATAAAATTATGTTTAACTGATTTATTAATAAAACTTTTATCCTTTAAAGCGGCAACAGCTGCTAATTGGGCTGCCATATTTACATTAAATGGAGGCTTAATAATATTCATAGCATCAATAATTTTTTTTGGACCATAACCCCATCCTATTCTTAATGACGCTAATCCATATATCTTAGAAAAAGTTCTTAATATTATAACATTCTTACTTTTCTTAAAAAGTCTTAGTCCTGAAGCATAGTCTTTTTTTTGTATATATTCATCGTAAGCATCATCAACGACTAATAAAATGTTGCTTTTAAGTTTTTTTCTTAATTCCAATAATTCATTTTTTTTTAGATAAGTTCCTGTTGGATTATTTGGATTCGCCAAAAAAACAATTTTAGTTTTTTTTGATACTTTTTTTATAATTTCAGAAACAGATATTTTAAAATTATTTTCTTTTGCATATAACACTTTAGCCCCAGATATTTTCGAGTAAATTCTGTACATTAAAAAACTGTATTGAGGCACTATTACTTCATCTTTTGGTTTTAAAAATAATTGACAAATAATTTGAATAATTTCATCTGAACCAGCCCCACAAATAATTTTTCCAAATTCACAGTTAAATTTTTTTGAAATGTTTAGCCTTAAATTATTTGATTTACTATCAGGGTATTTAGAAAGATTAATTTTCTTATTAATTTCTTTCTTAGCTTTGGGACTTGTACCTAAAGCTGACTCATTTGCGGACAGTTTTATGATTTTCTTAATTCTGTATAACCTTGATTTACCAGGTTTATAAGTTTCAAGACTATTTGTTTTAAATTTTGTTAATATCATTTTATTAATTTATATACCTATCTTTATAATTAAATTAATCAATATTTATTGGGAATTAATGAAATTAATAAAAAAATTGACATATGGAATCTCATCTAGTACAAAAAAGCGCGCTGATTTATCTGAATTGCGAGCGCTTAAAAAAAACCGCTAAACAAGTTTTTTCTCACAATTCAACTTTAGTGCAAAATTATGATTACTAAAGAAAATATTAAAAAAATAATTGTAAAAAAACCACTTACCTTAGATTGTGGGAAGATTATAAATAATTATCCAATAGCCTACGAAACATACGGCACATTAAATGAAAAAAAGGATAATGCAATTTTGGCTTTTCATGCTTTAACGGGTGATCAATTTGTAAGTGGAACCAACCCAATAACAAATAAAAGTGGATGGTGGTCGTATGCAGTTGGACCAGGAAAAGCAATTGATACAAAAAAATTTTTTGTAATATGCGCAAATGTAATAGGAGGATGCATGGGTTCGTATGGACCTGACAGCATAGATCCAACAACTAATAAAACACTTGGTACAAATTTTCCAGTTATTACGATTAATGACATGGTCAATGCTCAGTATAATTTATTAGAATTTTTTAAAATTGATCAGTTATTTTGTATAACAGGTGGATCAATGGGAGGAATGCAAGTTTTACAATTTGTTGCTAATTATCCAGACAAAGCTAAGACTGCGATTCCAATTGCATGTACAGCTAGTCATTCAGCTCAAAATATTGCGCTCAATGAATTAGGTAGACAAGCAATAATGGCCGATCAAAACTGGAATAAAGGAAATTATTTTAATACAAACTTATCACCAGACAAAGGTTTGGCAATTGCAAGAATGGCTGCACATATTACTTATCTTTCAAAAAAAGGTTTGCAAGAAAAATTTGGAAGAAAACTTCAAGAAAGAGATGACTTAAAATTTAGTTTTGATGCTGATTTTCAAATTGAAAGTTACCTAAGACATCAAGGTTCAGTATTTGTGGATCGATTTGATGCTAATAGTTACCTTTATATAACAAGAGCAATGGACTATTTTGATTTAATAAAACAGTATAATGGAAATCTATCAGAAGCTTTTAAAACTAGTAAAACAAAATTTTTTATAATTTCTTTTACATCAGATTGGCTTTATCCTACGTCTGAAAATAAAGAAATTGTAATTGCTTTAAATTCTGCTGGCGCTGATGTTGGCTTTATAGAAATAACTAGTGATAAAGGTCACGATTCTTTTTTATTAGATGTGCCTGATTTTTTAAAATCGATAAAAAAATTTTTAGAGGCAAATTATTAAAATAAATATGAAAAAAGAATTTAAAATAATTAGTCAACTAATTGAAAATAATACTCGAGTCCTAGATGTTGGTTGCGGTGATGGTACTTTAATGAAACATTTAAAAGAGAATAAAAATATTGATACTAGAGGTTTAGAAATATCAAAAAATAATGTTCAAACTTGTATTGGCAAGGGATTGGCTGTTATTGAAGGTAATGCGGAAAAAGATTTACAACAGTTTCCTAATTTATCTTTTGACTATGTAGTTTTAAGTCAAACACTTCAGGCATTTTATAGTCCAGAAAAAGTGATAGATGATCTTTTAAAAGTTGCAAATAAAGCTATAGTTACAATTCCAAACTTTGGATATTGGAAAGTTAGAATACATCTGCTTTTTAAAGGAACAATGCCAATAACTAAAAATTTACCTGATGAATGGTATAACACTCCAAATTTACATATGTGCACAATAAAAGATTTTTTTAATTTTTGTTCAAAAAAGAATATTAAATTATATAAATCAATTGCATTACATGAACAAAAAACTTCTACTATAAACAAAATAAATCTTAATTTTAAAAATCTTTTTTCAGAATTAGGAATCTTTCTAATTGAAAAATAAATGAAAATCGAAATCATTCCTTGCTTACAAGATAATTATTCATATTTAATTATTGATGAAAATAACAAAAATGCTTGTGTTGTTGATCCAAGTGAAGCTAAACCAATAATAAATTTTTTAGAAAAACATAACATTAAATTAAATTACATTTTAAACACGCATCATCATTTTGATCACGTGGGTGGAAATAGTGAATTAAAAAAAAAATACAATGCAAAAGTAATAGGATATGTTGGGGACTCTAAAAGAATTCCAGACATTGATATTATGGTTAAAGATGAAGAAATTTGGATAGAAAATAATTTTGAAGCAAAAATAATTCATATACCTGGGCATACTCTTGGTCATATTTGTTATTATTTTTATAAGGAAAATAATTTATTTACTGGCGACACTTTATTTTCGTTAGGATGTGGAAGAATTTTTGAAGGAACCTATGAGCAAATGTTTTCTTCATTAGAAAAAATCAAAAAATTACCGGGCAAAACCAAAATTTACTGTGGTCATGAATATACTTTACAAAATTCAAAATTTTGTATTACATACGATAAAGATAACCAAAGTTTAATAAAAAAAATAAAAGATATAAAAGAAAAATCAAAAAAAAAAATACCAACAATACCTTCAACAATAAATGATGAATTAAAAAATAATATTTTTCTGCGAAGTGATAGCAAAGAAATTAAAACTAATTTAGGCATTAATAATAGTACATCTCTCACAACTTTTTCCAAATTAAGAGATTTAAAGGATAATTTCTAAGTTATTCGACTTGACTATAATTAACCTCCGTCTATATTCCTCACTATAAAAATTAGGATATACTATGTCGTTCGCAATAATTCAAACTGGTGGAAAACAATACAAAGTTAAAGCTAGTCAAATTCTTAAAATTGAACAACTAGAAAATTTAAAACCTGAAAAAAAAATAGAGTTTAAAGAAGTATTGGCCTATGGAGATGATAAAACTATGGAAGTTGGATCTCCGCTTGTAAAAGGCGCTAAAGTAGAAGCAGAGCTCATTAAAAATGGGAAAAATAAAACGGTATTAATTTTTAAAAAAAGACGAAGAAAAAATTCCCGAACAAAAAATGGACATAGACAACATTATTCATTAATTAAAATAAAAAAAATTTTTTCAAAAAGTGGTGGTATTTTTTCTGAAAGTAAAAAATTAGAAAAAAAAGAAATTAAAAAAGTAGATAAAAAAGAAATTAAAAAAGTAGAAAAAAAAGAAACTCAAAAAAAGTAAAATAAAATTTAGGTAAACTATTATGGCAACAAAAAAAGCAGGTGGATCATCAAGAAACGGACGTGATAGTGCGGGTCGCAGACTCGGAGTAAAAAAATATGGTGGTCAGTTTGTCAATCCCGGAAATATAATTGTCAGACAAAGAGGAACTAAAATTTTTCCTGGAGAACATGTAGAAATGGGTAAGGATCATTCGATTTTTTCATTAGTCAAAGGAAAGGTTGAATTTAAAAAAAGCAAATCGGACAGAACATTTGTTTCAGTAAAACCCAATTAATCAATACAACAAAAAAATAAACAGAGTTGTATTATGAAGTTCTTAGATCAAGTAAAAATTTTTATAAAAGCAGGAGATGGCGGTTCAGGTTCTGCCAGCATGCGTAGAGAAAAATTTATTGAATATGGAGGACCAGATGGTGGAAATGGTGGTAAAGGTGCCTCAATAATTCTTAAAGCTGAAAGAAATTTAAACACTTTAATTGATTATCGTTATACGCAACATTTTAAAGCTGAAAGAGGCGAAAATGGTAAAGGTAAAAACAAAACAGGAAAAACTGGAAATGATTTAATATTAAAAGTTCCAATTGGTACACAAATTTTAGAAGAAGATAATAAAACTTTACTATTTGATTTTAAAAATGAAAAAGAAGAATTTGTTGTAGCTAATGGAGGAAGGGGCGGCCTAGGAAATACTAATTTTAAGAGTTCAACAAATCGCGCTCCGAGAAAATTTACAAAAGGAACTTTGGGGGAAGAGTTTTGGATATGGTTACAATTAAAAACTATTGCAGATATAGGTATAGTTGGGTTGCCGAACGCAGGTAAATCAAGTTTGCTTGCTGCAATTACAAATGCTACTCCAAAAATTGCAAATTATAAATTTACAACAATTAATCCAAATTTAGGTGTGGTTACTTATGATAATAAAGAAATTACTATTGCTGATATACCTGGTTTAATTGAAGGAGCTCATATGGGAATTGGACTTGGAATAAAATTCCTAAAGCATATAGAGAGATGCAAAACATTATTACATTTAATTGATATAACTGAGGAAAATATAGAAAATTTATATAAACAAGTAAGAAATGAACTTGGAAAGTATAGCAAAGATTTATTAAAAAAAGATGAATTAATTGTATTTAATAAAATTGATTTGATAGATAAGAATGAATTAAAGAAAAAAAAAGATAAGTTTTTAAAAAAAACAAAAAACGAAGTTCTAACAATTTCAACTTTTGATAAACATTCAGTTATAAAAATTAAATCAAAATTAATAAAGTATGTATCTTAAAAACTTTAAAACTATTGTAATTAAAATTGGATCCTCTTTATTAATAAATGACAAAAAAACTATAAGAAAAAAATGGTTATCTGAATTTGCAAAAGATATAAAAGATTTATTAAAGGACAAAAAAATGTAATTATTGTTAGCTCTGGAGCGATTGCACTTGGTTGCAAAAAATTAAATTTAAACAAAAAAAAATTAAAACTTGATAAAAGTCAAGCTGTAGCATCAATTGGTCAAATAGAGTTGATGAATCTATATCAAAATGTATGTAAGAAATTAAAAATAAAAATATCTCAAATTCTTTTAACTTTGGATGATACTGAACAAAGAAGAAGATCAATAAATGCAAGAAGAACTATTGATAATTTATTAACAATGGGGATTGTGCCAATTGTTAACGAAAACGACACTACGGCTACAACTGAAATAAAATATGGAGATAACGATAGATTAGCAGCAAGAGTTTCGCAAATAATTAGTGCTGATTGTTTAATTTTGTTGTCTGATGTTGAAGGACTTTACACTGATAATCCAAAAAAAAATAAAGAAACAAAGTTAATTAAGATTGTTAAAGAAATAGATCAAAATATAAAAAAATATGCAACTAGAACAGAAAATACCTACGGATCAGGAGGCATGAAAACAAAAATTGAGGCTGCAAAAATTTGTCAACTATCTGGTTGTTATATGGTTATCGCAAATGGAACTCCCAAAAATCCAATAAGAAAAATAATTGAAAATCAAAATTGTACTTGGTTTTTACCAAAAATATCTAAACTTGACGCTAGAAAGCAATGGATAATCGGATCAGTTGCTCCTAGAGGTGAAGTAGTTATTGATCATGGAGCAATAAAAGCAATAAACAATGGGAAAAGTTTATTACCAGCAGGAGTTAAAAAAATTAATGGTACTTTTGAGAAGGGAGATCATATTTTGGTCAAAGATCAAAATAATATTGAATGTGCTCGAGGCTTAACGTCGTTTTCTTCATTTGAAATTGAAAAAATAAAAGGTTCACATAGCAGCAAAATAAAAAATATATTAGGGTATTCTAGTAGAGAAGAAATCATACATAAGGATGATCTGGTGAAAGTTTAAACAATGACTGAAAATTTATACATGAAAAAAATAGGTGAAAAAGCAAAAATTGCTTCCCTGAATTTATCTAATTTAAGCATCGATAAGAAAAATTCTGTTTTAAAACAATTTAGTTTTTATCTAAAAACGAATGAACAATTAATTTTAAATGCAAACAAAAAAGACATATCTAATGCAAAGTCTAAAAAAATTAAAGATAGTATGATTGATAGACTTAAGTTAAATACTAAAAAAATCTTACAAATTAGAAATGCTATAAAAAAAATCATAAAATTTAGAGATCCTGTGGGAAAAACTTTATCTTCTTGGAAAAGACCAAATGGTTTAATTATAAAAAGAGTATCGATACCAATTGGCATAATTGGTGTAATTTATGAAAGTAGACCTAATGTTACTTCAGATGTTTCTTCTTTATGTTTTAAAAGTGGAAATGTAGTAATTTTACGTGGAGGATCAGAGGCATTTCATTCTAATAAAATTTTGGCTAAACTTTTTAAAAAAGCTCTTAAAAAGAAAAAATGTGATGAAAATTGCGTTCAATTTGTTGAAAGTAAAGATAGAAGTCACGTCGATTATCTTTTATCTGGAATGAAAAATTACATAGACCTAATTATCCCCAGGGGAGGTAAAGGATTGGTCAAAAAAGTTTTAAAAAAATCTGCAGTTTCAATCATTGGACATTATGAAGGCTTATGTCATGTCTTTGTAGACAGGGATGCAGACTTAAGTACGGCAATTAAAGTTGTAAAAAATTCAAAAATGAGAAACGTTAGTATTTGCGGTGCTGCCGAAACTTTATTGATAGATAAAATGTGTCTAAAAACCCATTGTAAACCGATACTTGATCAACTAAGCAAAATAGGATGCAAAATTATAGGAGATAAAACAGTAAAAAAATTTATTTCTAAAAAAATTAAAATTGCAACTGAAAAAGATTGGAAGACAGAATATCTTTCTCCCACAATTTCGGTGAAAAGTGTAAATGGAGTAACAGAAGCTATTGATCATATAAATCAATATAGTTCATCTCATACCGAATCAATAGTAACAAAAAATAGAAAAACTGCTAAAAAATTTCTTTCAAATATTAATAGTTCTATAGTTATACATAACGCTTCAACACAATTTGCTGATGGTGGAGAATTTGGTTTTGGTGCTGAGGTAGGCATATCAACAAATAAGCTACATCCACGAGGTCCTATCGGTCTTGATCAACTTACTACTTACAAATATATTTTAGAAGGAAAGGGGCAAATAAGGAAATAATTTTTTGCAAAATCTATTTAAAAAAAAAAATAAAAAAATTGGTATATTGGGAGGAACTTTTGATCCTGCTCATATTGGACATATTAAAATATCTAGAGAAGCAAAAAAAAAATTTAAACTGGATTACATAATTTGGGCTATAACAAAAAAAAATCCATTCAAAAATAAAAGTGTCTCTAATTTAAGTTCAAGAATTAAATATGCAAAAAAAATTATTAAAAAAGAACAATTTATTCAAATAAAATTTTATGAAAATAAAATAAAATCAAATAGAACTATTAATCTTATAAACTACTTTAAAAAAATTAATAAAAAATTAGATATCTATTTTATAATAGGAGCTGATAACCTTATTAATTTCCATAAATGGCATAAATGGAAAGCTATTTCACAAAAATGTAATATATTAGTATTTGATAGACAAGGCTATAGAGCTAAATCGTTAAAATCAATTACATTTGAACAATTAAATCAAAAAAGTTTGAAATTCATTAAATTTAAAAAAGTGAATATTTCATCTTCTCAATTAAGAAAAATTTGATAAACTTTTAAAATTAATGGATAAAATTTTTGATTTAAAAAAAACCATTGTAAATACATTAGACTCCAATAAAGCTTCAGATATAGTCACTATAGATCTGAAGAATAAAAGTTCAATGGCTGATTATCTAATAATTGCTAGTGGAACCTCATCTAGGCACATGCAAGCTTTATCTGAAATTGTTTTAGAAAAATTTAAAAATAATGGAATTAAAAATTGTAAAATTGAAGGAACCAATAGCAATAATTGGAAACTAATAGACGGAATAGATGTTATAGTTCATATATTTAATCCAGAAAAAAGAAATTTCTATGAGCTTGAAAAAATGTGGTCTGAATTAATACCAAAAGAAAAGATTTTAATATGAGATTTATTATTATATTTTTATGTGGTTTTTTTCTTCTAAATAAGAGTTTTGCAGAAACCGAGAAAACTATTTACGAAAAAATTGATTTGTTTAGCGAAGTTTTAAATGAAATTAATAAAGAATATGTCGAAGAAATTAATCAAAATGATGTGATGGATGCCGCTATTAATGGTGTTTTACAATCATTAGACCCCTACTCAGCATATATGAGCCCCGAAATGTTAAAAGAAATGCAAACAGAAACTAGTGGTAAATTTGGTGGTCTTGGAATTGAAGTTGGTATGGAGCATGGTGTTGTAAAAGTTATTTCACCAATTGATAATACTCCAGCATCAAAAGCAGGAGTAAAAGCTGGAGACTACATTGTAAAAATAAATGATATTCAGGTTCAAGGCAAATCTTTAACAGAAGCTGTCGAACTAATGAGAGGTCCTGTAGGTTCAGATATAGAAATTACAGTTAGAAGAAGAGGTGTTAAAAAAGCAATTGTTTTCACAATTACAAGAGAGATAATAGAAATAACATCAGTAAAATCAAAGTATATAGATAGGGGTATTGGTTATTTAAGATTAACATCTTTTAATGAAAATAGTGGGGATCAAATTAAAAATAAAATTATTGAATTTAACAAAAAAAAAGACTTAAGAGGTTATATATTGGACCTAAGAAATAATCCTGGAGGATTATTGTCCCAAGCAATTAGAATATCAGATTTTTTTTTAGAAAATGGTGAAATCGTTTCAACAAAAAGTAGAAAAAAAACAGAAAATAGAAGGTGGTTTGCAAAAAAAGGTGATCTTATAAAAGGAAAACCATTGATTGTACTTACAAATTATGGTTCTGCCTCAGCTTCTGAAATTGTAGCTGGTGCTTTAAAAGATCACAAAAGAGCTATTATAGTTGGAGAACATAGTTATGGAAAAGGATCAGTACAATCAATAATTCCATTAAAAAATAAAGGTGCAATAAGATTAACAATATCAAAATATTATTTACCATCTGGAGATTCTATTTCTGAAGTAGGAGTTGTTCCAGATATAGAAATAGAAGAAGCGTCAGAAGGTTTTGTAATTAATACAGATACAGATAATCAGTTAAATTTTGTAATTAGACTTCTTAACGGTTAAAAATGAACGAAAAATACAAAAAACTACCACTAAGGCGTGGTGTTGGAATAGTTTTATTAAATAAAGAAAACAAAGTTCTTGTTGCAAAACGAATAGACAATCCAAAAAATTTTTGGCAGATGCCACAAGGTGGTGTTGATGAGGGTGAAGATTTTTATCACGCTGCCTTAAGAGAGTTAAAAGAAGAAACTAGCATCATTAGTGTAAAGCTAATTAAAGAAATTGAAAATAAATTTACATATATTTTGCCTGACCATTTAATTGGTATTATTTGGAAAGGTAAATTTAAGGGCCAAAAACAAAAATGGTTTGTTATGAGATTTATTGGTGATGAATTAGAAATTAATATAAAAACTAAACATCCAGAATTTTTAGATTGGAAATGGATAAATTTGGAAGATTTAACCAAAATAGCAGTAAATTTTAAACTTGAAGTTTATAAACAAGTTAAGTCTGAAGTAGAAAAAATATTGAATTAATTTAAAGTTAAAGATTTTAAAACTTCAATTTTATGATCAACTAGGTATTTTTCTTGATCGGAAATATCTTTATTTTTCACATCTTTTTCCGCTTTTGCCAAAATATCTCTTACCCTATTTTTATCTATTTTTTTAATATCAAAAATATTGCTTGTTAGAATTGATAGACAATTATTTTTAAATTCTATTATTCCATCTTCAACGTAATAAGTTTCTTCAGCAGAGCTCATATCAATAACTTTTACTAAACCAGGTTTTAAAAAAGATATTATAGATATATGATCTTTTAAAATTCCCATGTTGCCTTCAAAAGCAGGTACTACTACTTCTGTTACATCTTCTTTTGTTAAAAAAGATTTTTCAGGATTTACTATTTCAATTTTAAAAACATTGCTCATTAGGCAGCGGCTTCTTTTGCCATTTTTTCAGCTTTTTCAACTACTTCTTCGATTGTACCTACCATATAAAAAGCTGCTTCTGGAAGATGATCATATTCACCCTTACAAATCGCATCAAATCCTTTAATAGTTGATTCTAAATCTACAAGTTTTCCTGGCGAACCAGTAAAAACTTCAGCGACAAAGAATGGTTGAGATAAAAATCTTTGAATTTTTCTAGCTCTAGCTACTGTTAATTTGTCTTCTTCAGATAGTTCATCCATACCTAAAATTGCAATTATATCTTGAAGGGATTTGTAAGTTTGTAAAATTTTTTGAACTTCTCTAGCAACTCTATAATGCTCTTCACCTACTATTCTTGGATCTAATATTCTTGAAGTAGAATCTAATGGATCTACTGCTGGATAAATTCCAAGTTCTGCAATTTGTCTTGATAAAACAGTTGTTGCGTCTAAGTGAGCGAATGAAGTTGCAGGTGCTGGATCTGTTAAATCATCAGCAGGAACATAAATTGCTTGAACTGAAGTAATTGATCCTTTGTTAGTTGTGGTTATTCTTTCTTGAAGATTACCCATATCGGTTGCAAGAGTTGGTTGATATCCAACTGCTGAAGGAATTCGGCCTAAAAGAGCTGACACCTCTGAACCTGCTTGAGTAAATCTAAAAATATTATCAACAAAAAATAATACATCTTGACCTTCTTGGTCTCTAAAATATTCAGCTACTGTTAAACCAGTTAAGCCTACTCTTGATCTTGCTCCTGGAGGTTCGTTCATTTGACCATACACCAACGCTGCCTTAGAGCCTTTTCCATCTGGCTTAATCACTCCTGATTCAATCATTTCGTGATAAAGGTCATTCCCTTCTCTAGTTCTTTCACCAACACCTGCAAAAACTGAAAAACCTCCGTGTGCTTTTGCAATATTGTTAATTAATTCCATAATGATAACTGTTTTACCAACTCCCGCACCTCCAAATAATCCTATTTTTCCTCCTTTAGCATATGGTGCTAATAAATCTACTACCTTAATTCCTGTTACCAAAATTTCTGTTTCGGTTGATTGTTCTGTAAAAGGTGGTGCTGGTCTATGTATCGGCCAGCTATCTTTTGTTTTTACTGAACCCTTTTGATCAATTGGTTCACCTATTACATTTATAATTCTTCCTAATGTTTCAGGTCCTACTGGAACCTTTATTGGGTTTCCAGTATCTATTACCTCATCACCTCTTTTAAGGCCCTCTGTTCCATCCATAGCTATTGTTCTTACGCTTGATTCGCCAAGGTGCTGTGCAACTTCTAAAACTAATCTGTTTTTTCCTATTTTACATTCCAAAGCAGTTAATATTTCTGGTAAGTTACCTTCAAATTTTACATCTACAACTGCCCCAATAACTTGCGTTACTTTGCCTTTATTACTCATAATTTATAAACTTTCTGCTCCTGATATTATTTCAATTAATTCTTTTGTGATGGCTGCTTGTCTACTTCTATTATAATTAATGGTTAGTTTATCAACCAATTCGCCAGCATTACGAGTTGCACTATCCATTGCACTCATTCTAGAACCTTGTTCACTAGCAGAATTTTCTAACATTGCTTTAAATATTTGTGTTGAAATATTTTTTGGTAATAAATTCGATAAAATTTCATCTTCATCTGGTTCAAATTCATAATTATCATCTACTGTGTTTTCTTTAGCTTTGCTGGATTTAAGAGGAATTATTTGTTGTTCTTGAGGAATTTGCGTAATTACATTTTTAAATTGATTATAAAAAATTGTACAAATATCAAATTCATTTTTTTTAAACAGTTCAATAATTTTTTTACCAACAATCTCTGCATCTAAATAATTTGCTACTTT
>CACLNK010000017.1 GCA_902608305.1 uncultured Pelagibacteraceae bacterium
CTTACTTATCTAAAATCTAAATTATTATTACCAGAAACTGACGAAGAAGAATTTAAAGCTTTAGAAGTTGCGGAAAAGTTAAAATTACAATTAAAAAAGTTAGAATTAATAAGATTGCTATCAGATCAAATGCTAAAGAGAAAAAGATTAGGTAGAGATGTATTTATGAGAGGCATTAAAGGAAAAATGACATCTATTTATAATTCAAATTATTCTCTAACACTGTATGAACTTTTAAAAAGTTATTCATCAATAGTTATGAAAAAAGATTTTCAACGAATTAATATTCCTAAATTACCTGTCTTAACAACCGAAGATGGTATTAATAGAATTAAGGAATTTTTTGGTAATCTTTTAGATTGGAAAAATATTAAAGATTTAATACCTAATAGTTTTTCTTCTAAAAAAAATTTAAGAAAAAGTGGTATAGCTGGCTTGTTAGCTGGTTCTTTAGAATTAGTTAAAGAAGGTAATTTAATTATAAAGCAAAATAAACTTTTTGATGATATTTATATCAAAGAAAATAATGAATAAACCTAAAAATAATAAAAATAACGTTGTAAAATTTCCATCCAATCTAGATAAAGGAGAGAGAGAAGTTGAAGCTATTTTGTTTGCTGCAGGAGAGCCGTTAAATATAGATACTATAGAGTCTAAGATTTCAAAAAAAATCAACGTATTAAAAACACTCAAAAAACTTCAACAAACATATTCAAATAGAGGCATAAATTTAATTTGTATTTCAAACAAATGGTCTTTTAGAACAGCGCAAAATCTCTCAAATTTAATGTCTCAACAAAAGTCAGTAGAAAAAAAACTATCACAAGCCGCTATAGAAACCTTAGCTATTATTGTTTATCACCAACCTGTTACTAGAGCAGAAATTGAAGAAATTAGAGGAGTCGCTTTTGGCCTTCATAAACAAATTTTTTAACTTTTAATTCTTTAACAACTTTTTCTACTTCTTTGTTTTTAATTATGTCACTTTCTCTAACAAAATTATCATGTTTAATGCCTAAATTATTAAGATTTAGTTTGACTAATTTTAATGACTGTTCAATTGATAATTTTGTTAATACTGTTGAAATACTTTGAAATTTACTAAAATCCATTTTTTTGTTTTCGTCTATAATATTGTTGGCAATTTCTATAATATAATCACCCGGATAGAGATTGTTGTCATCTGTAGGAAATTTTTCCTTATTAAGGATTTCTCTTATTCGCAAATAAACAGACTTTGTAAAATTAATGATTTGATTGCCAGAATCATTTACATAATATTCTTTAACAACTTCATGATTATTAAAGACTAGAATATTTGAAATAACATCGCCTAATATAGCACCTCTACAATGTCCTACGTGGAGTGGACCAGTAGGGTTCGCAGAAACAAATTCAATAAGGTATTTTTGTTTTTTTTGTTTGTAATTTGACCCATAAACTAAATTACTACTAATAATATTTTTTAAAAATTCATTCCAAAAATTTTGTTGAAATTTAATATTAATAAAACCTGGTTTGGCAACAGTAATGGAATTAATATTAGCATCATTCTTTTTGATTAATTCTATAAAAATATTGGCTAAATCAATTGGCGATTTTTGATTAATTTTAGAAAGCACCATAGCAACATTTGTTGAAATGTCGCAATTAAATTGCTTTGGTGGAATATCGACATTTATTGCATCAAGATTATCAGGAATTTTTAAAATATCTTTTTTCTGTTGATCTATAACAATTTTTTTTATTTTATCTAAATAAATATCAAAAATATTCATTTTGTATTTTTATATAAATTAATAGCATATCTATCAGTCATTCCTGATATAAAATCAGCTATTGCTCTATTTTTATCTTCTTTCAATTGTTTTCTATTCAAAAATTTATTGGGTTTTTTAGATATCAAAGAGTATAAATTTTTGACTATTTTTTTCCCATTATTATTCTTAATTAATACATTTTTATTGTTATACATTTTTTTTCTCAAAAATAATCTAATTTCTTTTTCGATATTTTTAAATTTATTAGAAAAACAAACTATTTGACTAGTCGAAGAATAAACATTTTGTATATTTTTAATTCTGTTTTTTTTAAAATTTTGCATAGTGTTTTTAATTAAATCTTTAACCATTAAATCAATCGAATCTCTTATTATTTGATATATTAAAATATTATTATTATTATTTTTTATATTTTTTTTGTGGAAAGAATGAATTTCTTTAAAAAAACTAATTTCGATTAAATCATTTAGTTTAAATAATTTTGCTTTTATTCCATCTTGGATGTCATGATTATTGTAAGCTATATCATCTGATATGGATGAAATTTGCGCTTCTAAAGATGGCGATTTTTTATAATGTATTTTTTTTTTAAAATTTTTTAGTCCAATAATTTCGTCAATTTGTGACGTGTTAAATATTGATCCGTTGTGTTTAAGTAAGCCATCTAAAGTTTCTACTGTTAAATTTAAACCTCTAAATTTTAGATATCTGTTTTCTAAAAACATAACTATACGTAATGTTTGTAAATTATGATCAAATCCACCATTATGAGACATACAATCATTTAGAGCTTCTTCTCCAGCATGTCCAAAGGGAGTATGACCAAGGTCATGCGCTAAACTTAATGTTTCAGCCAAATCATCATTTAAGTGTAGATATTTTGCTATAGATCGAGCAATTTGCGCAACTTCAATAGAATGAGTAATTCTTGTTCTATAATGATCTCCTTCTGTATTAACAAAAACCTGCGTCTTATGTTTTAATCTTCTAAATGAGGCACTATGAACTATTCTATCTCTGTCCCTTTGAAAGGGTGTTCGATATTGATTATTGCTTTCTTTAAAAATACGCCCTTTGCTTTTAAATAAACCTAAATTTGCGAATTTTTTCATACTTTAATTTGAATAAATTACTATTATATTAGTAATAACAGTGTTGCTATATGATTAAAGAAATTAAATTTACAGATAACGCAATAAAACAGATTAATCATTTATTGTCTCAAAAGGATAATAAGGATTTTTTTAGAATCGCCATTAAGGGTGGTGGTTGTTCTGGTTTTAAATACGATTTTTCTTTTGATAAAAATCCTCAGAAAGAAGATTTAAAGTTTAATAATATTCTTATTGATAAAGCTTCTGCAGATCTTTTAAAAGGATCTGAAGTTGATTTTGTTTCTGAATTAATCGGAGATTCATTTAAAATTTCAAATCCACAGAGTAAATCTTCCTGTGGTTGCGGTGTTTCCTTCTCTCTTTAATGATTATTAGCTCCTGGAATGTGAATTCCGTAAGGGCTCGTATCGAAAATATCAAAGAATATATAAAAAAATTCTCCCCAGATATTATTATGATACAAGAAATCAAAACACCAAATGAGACCTACCCATATGAAGATATTAAATCATTAAAATATGAAAATTATGTATATGGTCAAAAAAGTTATAACGGTGTTGCAATTATTTCAAAAACAAAATTAAATAATATTCAAACCGATATATTTAAAGATAAAAATAAACAATCAAGAATAATTTCAGCTGAATTAAAATATAAAAATAAGAATATAAATTTAATTAATATTTATACACCTAATGGAAATCCTATTGATACAGAAAAATATGATTATAAACTTTACTGGCTAGATAAATTAATTAAAAAAATAAAATCTTTATCTAAAGAAAATGAAAATATAATTATTGGTGGTGATTTTAATATAATTCCTTCTGCAGAAGATGTTCACAATCCAAAAAACTATGAAAATGATGCATTATTTAGATTAGAAATAAGAAAAAAATTAAGAGAGTTAGTTAATTTAGGTTTCCATGATGCCTATAGATACATACATCCTGAAAAAGAAGGATATACATTTTGGGACTATACAAGTGGTGCTTGGCAAAAAAATAATGGAATGCGAATTGACCATTTTTTAGTATCTAGTTCACTGATTAATATAATTAAAGACGTTAAAATAAATAAATTTCCACGTGGTAGACAAAAACCTTCAGACCATACACCTATTGAAATTGAATTAACTTAAAGATTTAATTTTATTTACTAGTTCTTCGTTAATATTTCGTGGACCTTTATCTAATCTATTTTTATGTCTTCTTTCACCCGGAAGTCTAACTCCATCCATAGATTTCATCTTGTTAAAAAATTCATCTGAATGATTGTTCCAATCATTTCCAGATGATTTATCAGGTGATATTGCCAATATAAATTCACCACCACTAGGGGGTCCACCATCATTATTATCTTTTGCAGCTGTCTCAAAACTAAAATTATCACCAACTAAAGCACCAGCTAATAATTCAACCATCATGGCAATTCCTGAACCCTTGTAACCTCCAAAGGGTAGTAATACTCCACCATCAGCTATTTCTCCTGGATCTGTAGTTTCTTTACCATCTTTGTTTAGACCAGTTCCTAATGGAACTTTATGCCCTTCTCTTTTAGCAACTTGAACTTCTCCCATTGCCATTGAAGCTGTAGCCATATCGTAAACAACTGGAGTTTTTCCTGGTCTTGGCCAAGCAAAAGATATTGGGTTTGTTCCAAATAAAGGTTTTGTTGCACCAGCAGGTGCTACTGCGGGCTTATAAGAAGTACATGCAAAAGCAACTAAGCCTTGTTCGGCAATCATTTCAGTTTCAGGCCACATAGCAGCCATATGATGAGAATTATTTATAGCTAAAACAGCTACTCCATTTTCTTTAGCAGCTTTTATTAATTCTGGAATACCTTTGCTTAAAACAACAGGTGCTAAACAATTATTTCCTAAAACTTTAATTACACTTGGTGATATTTTTTTTACTTCAGGTTCCCCTTTGCCGTTTATTTTTCCGCTTTTAAGCCCAGAAACATAAGCTGGTAATCTAAATAAACCATGAGATAAAGAACCATCTCTTTCGGCTTTCATTATCAGTTCAGCAAGAATTGATGCAGTTTCATCATCACATCCATTAGCTAAAAGAGTTTTTTTAGCTAAATTATAAATCTCATCTAATGTGAGGGAAACTGTTTTCACAGATAGTATTTAATATTATCTGTGCTTTCTTTTCAAATCCTTTTTAAGATCTTCGTGATCACCTACAACTGTATGGTATCTACTCTTTGTTACATACTTTTCTAAAAAAGGTACTGCCGTTAAAGGTAAAAATCCTCCAATGACTATTCCAAAAGCTGCACTTTTTAAATGAGGATCAGCTAAAGCAGCTATAAAGTCAGCAATTATATGCGCCAAAACAATTCCAATTATTCCAGCAATAGCACCATTAGATATTATTTTTAATAAACGATTAATGCTCCAACCAGAATAAAAACCAATTAGTGGTATTAAAGTATGTATGAAGCCAAAAATCATACCTCTTAATATGCTATGCTCTTCTATTAATTCTTCTAAAAAATGAAGAAATTCTGGTAATTCGTGTGCGTGTTCCATTTTTATTATCCTTTAGTTACATTTTTGACAAATAGTTGAAATTTCAATTTCAAAATTTGAAAAATTATATTTTTCTTTAGTTTTAATATTGTTAAATAATTTAGAGAAAATATTTGGGTTTAATTCTTCAGTTTTTTCACATTTTTTACAAACGGCTACTGCTGGGTTGTGTTTATCTTTAGCGCTACTATTACAAACAAAATAAGTTTTGCTTTGGTTAGACTTATGTACAACACCCATTTTTTGTAAGCTATTTAACGATCTATAAATTGTCATAGGTTTAACATTTCTAGTTTTTTGTAATTCGCTTAATAGACGATAAGCAGTTAAACCTTTGCTATGTTTTTTTAAGACATTTAACGCTTGTTGGTCGTTTTTATTACAACATTTAGATATTCTCATATGTTATGTTATAACATAACAAAAACATGTGTCAACTTATACTTTTATACATCTAGACAAATATTTAAAATAATATAATTGTTGATGAATCAACCTTCTTAAAAGAAAAATAATCATATTTAATCATAGACTAACCCCTTGCCACATATTAAATGGTCGTTAAGAAAAAGATTCTTATGAATTTAAAATTAAACTCTAACTAGAAAAATATGGAACTCTCATTAATATATACAATAGTAGGATTTGGACTGGCGGGATGGTCTGTAATTGGAAACGACTCTATTCAAACATTAGGTACTTTTATTGCCTCAAAACAAAAATGGTTTAAATGGTATACGCTTGCAGCTTCAGCATCATTTGTAATGATTTTGGCTCTTGCCTGGGGATGGTATTCCTATGATGGTGATATTTCATATGGAAGATTAACAAGAATACCTTATCAAGAAATTCAATGGTATCACGCAGTTGCTCCTGGAATACTATTGTTATTAACTAGAATTGGTATTCCAGTTTCTACTACTTTCTTAGTTTTATCAGCTTTTGCTTCAACTGTTGTTTTAGAAAAAATGTTAATGAAAAGTGTTGTAGGTTACGGTTTAGCGGCAGTAGTTGCTTATATTGCTTGGATAGTTGTATCAAAATTTATCAATGAAAAGTTTGATGAAGTAAGTGATAAATGGATTGGTTTCTGGCGTAACTCTGTTTGGGTTACTTCTGGTTGGTTATGGTGGGTTTGGTTATCTCATGACGTTGCAAACATTGCAGTATATTTACCAAGGCAATTAAGCCCTACTCTCCTTATTACAGTAATGGCTTACTTTACAATTCTATTATTTTATATTTTTTATATTCATGGTGGACCTATTCAAAAAGTAGTTTTGGATAAAACAGGAACTAGATATGCACGATCAGCTACCATTATTAATGTAATCTACGCTGCAGTTTTATTTTACTTTAAAGAGTTAAATGATCTACCAATGTCAACAACTTGGGTGTTTGTTGGATTATTATGTGGTCGAGAATTAGCAATTTCAACGATGAATAAGGATTACAAATTTAAGTATGTCTTCCCACTTATTGGAAAAGACTTTATTAAAATGATCTTTGGATTAAGTGTATCGGTTGGAATAGTACTTGCTATTCACTATATAATTGTTCCAAAGGGTTGGTTTTAATTATTTTTAACGAGGAATACAAAAATTAAAGAGGTGGCGAACATTATTAAGCTATAAGTAGCAGCTGGAATTACAAATGCTCCGCCACCAAATAATGTTGTGCCAACGAAAATGGCAAGTGTACCGTTCTGCAAACCACACTCTATAGCAATACTTTTTTTTTGTGCATTTCCAGTTGCTAGTAATTGCGCAACATAGAAAGCAACAATCATCATAATAACGTTTAAAGCTAGTGTAATAAGACCAGCATCAGCAAAATAAGAAACTATATTGTCTTTCTCTGCTAAAATAGCTCCAAGTAAAACAATTACAAATAATCCAATTGAAATTTTTTTAGCTACCGGTTCAAACTTTATTGCTGCATTTGAAGCAAATCCTCTAAATACCATTCCAAGAATAACTGGAACTGTTACGATCAAAAACATACTTATAGCCATGCTTGCTAGAGAAATGTTTTGAGAGATAGTTTCTGAATCCAGTAAAGACAAAGATGTAACAATAATAAAAGGTACTGTTATGACGCTTAAAAGACTTATGACTGCCGTTAGTGAAATTGAAAGAGCCACATCTCCTCTAGCAAAGGACGTTAGTATATTTGAGGTTACTCCTCCAGGAGCTGCAGCAATAATCATAACACCAATTGCAATTTCTGGTGAAATAGGCCAAACTTTAACTAAAATAAATGCAATAATTGGAAGTAAAATAATTTGACTGATTGCTCCAACAAAAAAATCTTTTGGTTGTTTTAAAACTCTTAAAAAATCAGCTCCAGTTAATCCTAAACCTAAAGCAAACATAATAAATGCTAGGGCTATTGGCAAAAATATATCCGTTACTATGCTCATAATGTTTTAAAATATCCTACATTTATTTAACGCGGCCGTAAATATCTTGGAATCTAACTATATCAGTTTCTTTTAAAATAGATCCTGTTTGAACTTCTATAATTTTAACTGGTTTTTTATATAGATTTTCTATTCTGTGTATAGAGCCTGTAGGAATGAACACAGAGTCATTTACTTTTTTAAAAAATTTTTTCTTATTTATAGTAATTTTAGGTTTACCTTGGGTAATCATCCAGTGTTCCGATCTATGATGATGCTTTTGTAAACTAATAGATGATTTTGAATTAACAGTTAATTCTTTGACTAAAAAGTTTTGACCTTCAAATAAATTAACATAACGGCCCCATGGTCTATAATAAACATTTTTTTTCTTAAAATATTTTGCTTTATCTCTTTTATATATTTTTGAAATTTCTCTCCAACTACCAAGATCTGACCAAGGTATATTTAATTTGATAGCATTAATTTGTTTTGATTTTTCTAAGATCGCATAATCAAAAGATTTGGTAGTTATTTTAGTAAAATAAGCTTTATTTAAATAGCAAGTATGATTTATTAATTTAGCTTTTATAACTGATTTAACGCAATTTCGATAAATATTAGGCTGATATTTTTTGAAATTATTTATTATTGAATCTTTTCGAACAAAAAACATTCCTGCGTTCCAATAACCTTTTTTCTTAATAACTTGTTTTGCTTTAGCTTTATTAGGCTTTTCAATAAATTTTGTTACTTTATTTAGGTTGTCTTTATTTTTTTTAGTTAAAAAATAACCATATTCACTTGACGGTTCACTAGGCTTAATTCCAAAAATAAATATATTGTGATCTGTTAAATGATGTTTGTTTTTATTAATTGCTTTATTAAATAAGCTTAATTTTTCAACTAAATGATCAGCTGAAAAAAACATTAGAGGTTGTTTGTTTGGAATATCGTTAATTAAGGCAGAAGCTAGAATTGCTGGCGCTGTATTTTTTTTGGCTGGTTCAACAATAATTTTATACTTTTTAACTTTAAATTTTTTTAAATAACTTTTAACTTGCTTTAAATATTTAAGATTTGTACTTATAATTGGATAATCAAAAATTGTCCCTTTAACTCTATCTAAGGTTTTTTCTAACAAACTCCATCCACCAAAGTCGATAAATTGTTTTGCTGTATTATTTTTCGATTGAGGCCAAAGTCTAGTACCTGCGCCACCACATAGAATAACGGGTCTAATTTTCATTAAATATCAGCATAACACTTCACTTCATTTTTTTTACCAGGGTGTGTTGAAGCGCCTAAATAAGCTGGACCTACAGTTTGTGCATATTTCCACAAAGTTCCGCTGCCAAAATTTATTTTTCTAGGTTTCCATTTCTTACGTCTTGCTGCTAATTGTTTTTTAGATAGTCTAACGTTAACTGTTCCTTTTTTAGCATCAATATCAATAACATCACCATTTCGTAATAATGAAATAGGACCACCAATAGCTGCTTCGGGTCCAACGTGACCTACACAAAAACCTCTGGTGGCTCCTGAAAAGCGTCCATCTGTAATTAATGCAACTTTCTCACCTTTGCCTTGTCCATAAATTGCACCTGTAGTGGAAAGCATCTCTCTCATTCCTGGACCACCTTTTGGTCCTTCATAACGAATTATAATAATATCACCATCTTTATATTTTTTTTTCTGGACAGCATTGTATGCGGCTTCTTCAGTATCAAAGCACCTGGCTTTACCTGTGAATTGTAATTTTTTTAATCCAGCAATTTTTACTATTGCACCTTCGGGTGCTAAATTACCTTTTAATCCAACTACACCTCCATCAGGAGATAGAGGATTATTATATTTTCTTAAAACTTTTTGGTTTAAATTAAATTTAACATTTTTTAAATTTTCTTTCATAGTTTTGCCGGTAACTGTCATACAATTTCCATGTATAAATCCCCCTTCATAAAGTGTTTTTAATAACATTGGCACTCCACCGGCTTGCCACATATCTTTTGCAACATATTTTCCACCAGGTTTTAAATCTGCGAGATATGGGGTTTTTTTAAATATTTTTGCTACATCCATTAAATCAAATTTAATTCCAATTTCATTTGCTAATGCTGGGAGATGCAAAGCAGCATTAGTAGATCCACCAGTAGCTGCAACTATTGTTGCTGCATTTTCTAAAGATTTTCTTGTAACGATATCTCTTGGTCTAATATTTTTTTTTTAATAAACTCATTACAGTCTTTCCACTTTGGTAGGCATATTTATCTCTTTCTTCATAAGGAGCAGGAGTTCCTGCTGAATAAGGCAATGCCAAACCTATGGCCTCAGATACGCATGCCATAGTATTTGCAGTAAATTGTCCTCCGCAAGCACCTGCGCTTGGGCATGCCTTTAATTCTAATTTTCTAAGATCTTTTGCAGAAATTTTGCCTGAAGAATATTTTCCAACACCTTCAAAAACATCTACTACTGTTATATCCTTGCCGTTAAACCTTCCTGGTAATATTGATCCGCCATAAATAAATACACTTGGAACATTTAATCGAACCATAGCCATCATTAATCCTGGCAATGATTTGTCACAACCGGCTACACCAACTAATGCATCATAACAATGACCTCTTACTGTAAGTTCAGCTGAATCTGCTATAATCTCCCTTGAAATTAATGAAGATTTCATTCCTTCATGTCCCATGGCAATACCATCAGTTACCGTAATAGTGCAAAATTCCCTTGGAGTTCCACTTGCTGCTTTAACACCTTTTTTAACTGATTGAGCTTGTCTCATTAAAGCTATATTACATGGTGCTGCTTCATTCCATGTAGATACAACGCCAACAAAAGGTTTTGCCACATCTTTTTCGGTTAATTTCATAGCATAATAGAAAGATCTTTGAGGCGCTTTATCAGGACCCAAAGAAGTATGTCTGCTCGGTAGTTTTTTCTTATTAAATTTTGCCATTAAAGACTTTTAATTGTTAACGTTATTTTTTTGAATATCATTTTTAAGATCACTATAGTTAGTTTTTTCTTGGTCGACAATATTTTTTGGAGCTCTATCTATAAAGCGTTTATTGTCTAACCTTTGAGAAACTTTATTTAGCTCTTCCTCACACTTATTTTGCCTTTTAACCAAATTTTCTTTAATTAAATTTAAATCAACAGTTTGATCAAAATATATTTTAAATAAATCGCCTGATATTACATAAGTAGCAGCTGGTTTATTTATATTTTTATTATAAAAATTATTAATACGACCAAGTCTTTTTAAAATTATATCGTTTTCTTTAAAAAAAGACTTATTTTTAACTTTTTCAATAGATATATCTATAAATGAACCTGGACTTACTTTTAATTCATTTTTAAATGATCTTATTTCAGAAATCATATTAATCATTTTTTTAACTTCTTTGAAATTTTTATCCTTTTTTGACTTACCTTTTGGCCAATTAGTTAGCATTAAAAAATTTTTCTTAGAATTGTCTAGTTTATTTTTAAGCCAGATTTCTTCTGTCACAAAAGGAATAAAAGGATGCATTAATATTAAGATTTGTTTAAATATATAGCTTGAAACTTCCCTCACTTCTTTAATGGCTTTTTGATCTTTTGAATAAAGTATAGTTTTAGATAGTTCTACATACCAATCACAATATGAATGCCAAACAAATTGATAAACATTCCTGGCTGCTTCATCAAATCTGTAATCTTTGATGTTTTTTTCAACTATATTTTTAGTTTCAATTAATTCGTCATAAATCCATTTGTTAATATTAATTGAAATTTTAGGAGTTTTTGATGTTTTGTTAAAATCACATTTATTAACTTTTAAAAAATTATTAGCATTCCATAATTTATTTAAAAAATTTCTATAACCTTTTACTCTATCCTCTGAAAGTTTTACATCTCTTCCTGGTGAAGCCATTGATAATAAAGTAAATCTTAAAGCATCTGCACTATACTTTTCTATCAACTCTAAAGGATCAATAACATTTCCTTTAGACTTAGACATTTTCTGTCCCTTCGCATCTCTTACTAGTGCATGAACATAAATATCATTAAAAGGTTCTTTGTGTAAAAATTCCATTCCTAGCATTATCATCCTAGCAACCCAGAAAAAAATAATATCAAAACCCGTAACTAAAACTGATGTTGGGTAGAATTTTTTTAGATATTTATTTTTTTTTGGCCAACCTAATGTTGCAAAAGGCCATAAGCCAGATGAAAACCATGTGTCTAAAACATCGGGATCTCTAATTAATTGAATTTTTTTTTTATAAAACTTTTTAGCTTTAGCGTTTGCTTCTTTTTCATTTAAAGCAACGAATATTTTTTTATCTGGTCCATACCAAGCTGGTATTTGATGTCCCCACCACAATTGTCTTGAAATGCACCATGGTTCAATATTGTTCATCCATTGAAAATAAGTCTTTGACCAATTAGAAGGAAAAAAATTTATCTTTTTTGTTTTGACAATTTTTTTTGCTTTAATAGATAATTTTTTAGCATCAACAAACCATTGCTCTGTTAAAAAAGGCTCAATAATAGAATTAGATCTATCTCCATATGGTACTTTATTTTTAATATTTTCTTCCTTAATTAATACTTTTTTATTTGATAGATCTTCTAATATTTTTTTTCTTGCTTCAAATATATCTAAATCAATGTAATTGGAAGGGGCATTGTTATTGATTTTGCCATCTTCAGTTAGAACATTTATAATTTCAAGTTTGTTTCTTTTTCCTACTTCATAATCGTTAAAGTCATGTGCGGGAGTAATTTTAACTGCACCAGTACCCTGATTAGGATCAGCATAATCATCTTGAATAATTTTTATTTTTCTTTCAACAATAGGAATGGTAACAAATTTGCCAACTAAATTGTCGTAACGTTTATCTTTGGGATTTACTGCGATAGCGGTATCAGCTAACATAGTTTCTGGTCTAGTAGTTGTTATTGTTATAAATTTATTCGTTCCATCAATTGGATACTTAATGTGGTATAACTTTGAATTAACTTCTCTTTGATCTACTTCTAGATCAGAAATAGCTGTTTTTAAAACTGTATCCCAGTTTACTAATTTTTTAGTTCTATAAATTAATTTCTTTTTATGCAATTCAACAAACACTTTTAATACTGAGGACGATAAATTCTCATCCATAGTAAATGCATTTCTTGACCAGTCACACGAACAACCAAGTTTTTTAAGTTGATTAATTATAATACCGCCATATTCATTTTTCCATTCCCAAACTTTTTTTATAAATTTTTCTCTTCCCAGGTCATTTTTTTTTATATTTTGATCAGATAATTTTTTTTCTACTAATGCTTGCGTAGCAATTCCAGCATGGTCTGTTCCAGGCTGCCATAATGTTTCAAAATTATTCATACGATGAAATCTAGTTAATAAATCTTGAATTGAATTATTTAAAGCGTGCCCCATGTGTAAACTTCCAGTTACATTTGGTGGAGGTATTACTATTGAAAATTTCTTTTTATTTTTTTTAGGCTTAAATAAGTTGTTTTTTTCCCAATATGAATAAATCTTATCTTCTACTAGATTATGGTTATATTTTTCTGAGCTCATTTATAGGTTAATTAATTTATAATTTAATAATAAAAATTAACAATAATGAAATTAAGATTAATATTAATAGACTATTTTGATATTTTTTATATATAAACATAGTTTAAATTGATTTATTAATTAATATACGGCAACGTGGCGGAATGGTTACGCAGAGGATTGCAAATCCTTGTATCCCAGTTCGATTCTGGGCGTTGCCTCCAAAAAAAACTGTTGTTTTAGTTTTAAAAAAAAGTAAGTTCAGATTTTAATATTCCTCGGTAGCTCAGTTGGTAGAGCAGTTGACTGTTAATCAATTGGTCGCAGGTTCGAGTCCTGCCCGAGGAGCCAGACTCAGCCAGTTTTAGCTACTGTATTAATCGCCTGTAAATTTTTACTTAACTTAATTTTCTGTTCATCGGTTAATTCTGAAAACATCTTAACCAAAAAATTATAATTTACATTCATATGACTTTCTTTGGACTTTTCTTGATTAATTAGATATTCCGAAAAATCTTCATAAAAATAATTAATTGGTATTTTTAAATAATTAGAAAGTTGAAGCAATCTAATGGAGCTTACTCCATTAGTTCCTTTTTCGTACTTTTGAATTTGTTGAAATGTGACATTTATAGCTTTTGCGACTTTTGTTTGCGTTAAACCTAGTGCTAATCTTCTTAGCTTTAACTTGTTCCCCAAGTGCTTGTTAAAGTTTTCTTCCATTAAGACCCCTCTTAAATAATATAAAAAAATTAATTTAACTAGTTTCTTACTCCTGTTGCAAGCGTTAAAATAAGAAAAAATTATTCAATTTATGGCTTGACATAAGGGTTTTTTTAGAAAGTTAGTTTTATAAAAGTGTATTAAAATGGATAATATTAATACACAATCTAATCTAAAAAATAACAATTAGTTTTTAATACTAATTATAAGATCTGGCTTAAAAACAATTTTGTTCTATCATTCTTAGGATTTGCAAAAAATTCCTTTGTTGGGGCTTTTTCTACAATCATTCCTTCATCCATAAATATAACTTCATCTGCAACTTCTTTAGCAAAACCCATCTCATGTGTCACTACTATCATGGTCATACCTGCTTTCGCTAAATTAACCATGGCATCTAACACTTCTTTAATCATTTCAGGATCTAAAGCTGAAGTTGGTTCATCAAAAAGCATAATTTTAGGCTCCATACATAATGCTCTAGCAAGGGCAGCTCTTTGTTGTTGTCCACCGGATAATTGACCTGGAAATTTTTTTGCTTGATCAGATATTTTAACTTGTTCTAATTGTTTCATTGCTAATTCTTCGGCTTTTAGTTTTGGAATTTTTTTTACCCATATTGGAGCTAGCGTGCAGTTATCTAAAATTGACAAATGTGGAAATAAATTAAATTGCTGAAATACCATACCAACTTCAGCTCTAATTTGTTCGATATTTTTTGTGTTTTCTGTAAGTTCAATTCCATCAACTACTATTTTTCCTTTTTGATGTTCTTCTAATCTATTAATACATCTAATTAATGTAGATTTTCCTGATCCAGATGGTCCACATACTACAATTTTTTGTTTTTTGAACTACCTCAAGATTAATATCTTTTAAAACTTGAAAGTCTCCAAACCACTTATTTACTTGTTCCATTTGTATAATTTTTTCAGACATAAAATTTATCTATCAGTTTTATATTTTATTTCTAACCTTTGACTATATCTGCTCATATTATAGCAAATAATCCAAAAGAGTATTCCCGCAAAAACATATCCTTCTGTAGCAAAACCTAACCAGTCAGGATTTGTTTTTGCCATGTCTATCATACCTACTAACTCAAGTAATCCAACAACTAAAATTAAAGGTGTATCTTTTACTAAAGCTAAAAATGTATTAGCTATACCAGGAATAACAAGTTTTAAAGCTTGTGGTAATATTACTAGCATATGTAATCTCCAGTATCCCATCCCAAGAGATTTAGCTGCATCATATTGTCCTCTAGGTAAAGCCTGTAGTCCACCACGTATAACTTCAGCCATGTAGGCAGCTTCAAAAAGTGTGATCGCAATAATTACTCTAAAAAGTTTATCCATATACACTCCATCAGGCAAAAACATAGGAAACATTACAGAAGCCATAAATAATACTGTAATTAAAGGAACTCCTCTCCAAAATTCAATAAAACCGATTGAAGAATATCTCGTTACTGGAGCTGAAGATCTTCTTCCCAAAGCCAAAAACATTCCTATAGGAAAACAAAGTATTAAAGCAAAAATAGAAATAATAAATGTAAGAGAAAGTCCGCCCCAAGCTGCAGTTTCAACCCATTCCAAGCCAAAATTACCACCATGAATTAAATTAAACATGATAAATGGAAAAAAAAATATTAAAAAAATAATTAAATATTTTTTTAATTTAATTGGAATATAAAATAAAGCTACAACTAGTGTGATTAGCATATTAAATGAGGTATTAACTCTCCAAAGTTCAGTGCTTGGGTATAATCCGTACATCAAACGTGGAAACCAAATTTTAATAAAAATCCAACATGCTCCACTATCAGTACATTCTTCTTTAGTTGTACCTGCAAAATTAGCATCAAAGATTAGCCAATTAAGGAGCGGTGGAATATTCTGGATTAAAACAAAGATTATTAACAAAGTTAATATAGAATTAAACCAATTAGAATTAATATTTATATTTAATTTATCCAACATTTTATTTCCTGAAAATTCTATTCTTAAATAATAAAGACCCAGAAAACCAAAAATTAGTGGTGTAAAATAGCTTAACCATCTAGGCAAAAATGAAGTGATATTTGTTTCAAAAAGTGAGTTAGCTATTACATCAATCAAACCAAGTGATAATAACAAAATTCCCATTGGAACAAATAGGTTAAATTTTTCTTTACTCGGTTTTCCTAAAAATTTTGTATTTTTAATCATTTTTCTTTAATAGCTATTTTTTTGTTATACCAATTCATAAAAATTGAAATTGCGATGCTAAGACTTAAATAAGTAAGCATTGTAATAGAAACAATTTCAATTGCTCTTCCTGTTTGCATCATCGCAGTTCCAGCAAAAACTAACACTATATCGGGATACGCAATTGCTGCAGCTAAAGAAGAATTTTTAGTTAAATTTAAATATTGATTAGTTGTTGGTGGTATAATTATTCTTAAAGCTTGTGGCATTACCACTAATCTAAGAATTTGTCCTGGAGTTAAACCTATTGATGCTGCTGCTTCCTTTTGTCCTTTAGTTACACCCATTATTCCTGCTCTTACACATTCAGCAATAAATGTAGCTGTATACAACGATAATGCAGCAGCTAAAGCCATTAATTCAGGAATTATAGCTACACCACCTATATAATTAAAAATAGTTTTTGATAATTGTGTAAGAACTGGATGTTCAAAAGTTAAAGTAACTCCTCCTATTAAAAAAGTTAATAGTGGTAATACAATAAAAATCCCCAAGGATATTAAAAAAGCTGGTATTCGTCTGCCAGATTTCTCCTGTTGTATTCGTGCGTATTTAAATACAAAAAATATTGCAACTAATGCTGCCACTATTGAATATAAAAATACTGAAAAATTTGTCCAAACAAATTTAGGAATATAGAGCCCTTTTACAGATAAATAAGCTATATCAAAAAAATTAATTGCTTCTTTTGGTAATGGTAATGCTCTTAATGCTGCAAAATACCAAAAAAATAATTGAAGTAATAAAGGAATATTTCTAAAAATCTCTATGTACCATTCTGAAACTTTTGAAATTAAATAATTTGACGATAATCTAGAAATACCAATGATAACTCCTAAGATTGTAGCAAAAAATATACCTATAACGGCTACTAAAATAGTATTTAAAAGGCCAACTAAATAGGCTCTCGCATATGAACTTGCTCCACTGTATTCTATCAATGAAAATTGAATATCAAAAGAAGCTTCTTCTCCTAAAAAACGTAAACCAAAATCAATACCTCTAGTATCCATATTAACTCGGGCGTTATATGTAAAATATCCAAAGATAAATATTATAAATAAAAGAGTTATAACCTGAGGAAAATATTTCTTAATTTTTGGTTTATCATCTAAGAAAGTGGTAATTCTGAAGCTCATATTTTTAATTTTCCCTCAATACTGAACATAAAAAAAAGGGCTAGATAAATCTAGCCCTTTTTTAAGAGTATTTTCGCTTAATTATCTAGCTGGTGGAACGTAAAGTATACCACCTCTTGTCCATAATTCATTCGGACCTCTGTCAGGTAAAATACCTGTGTCAGCGATATTACGTTTATAGCTTTCGCCATAGTTACCAACTTGAGTAATAATGTTATAGCTCCAGTTGTTGTCTAATCCTAAAGCTGCTCCTAATTCACCTTCTGCTCCAACTAGTCTTTTAATAGCTGGGTTTTCAGAAGCTTTACTAGCATCAGCATTTCCTGAATTAACACCATATTCTTCAGCTTCAATCATTACATTTAGTGACCAACGAACAATGTCTTCCCAAACAGAATCACCTTGACGAACAACAGGACCTAATGGTTCTTTTGAAATCGTTTCTGGTAATACTATGTGGTCATCAGGGTTTTGCATTTTAGTTCTTTGAGCTGCTAAACCTGATTTATCAGTCGTATAAGTATCACATCTTCCTGAATCATAAGCTGCAACGACTTCGTCTGCTTTTTCAAACACAACTGGTTCATAAGAAATTCCTTTTGAAGTAAAAAAGTCTCTCATGTTTAACTCAGTAGTAGTTCCAATATTAACGCAAGCAGATAGTCCGCTTTTAAAATCATTTGTAGATGTTATACCTGAATCTTTTCTAACCATAAATCCTTGGCCATCATAAAAATTCACACCAACAAATGTTAGACCTATGTCAGCATCACGTGACAATGTCCAAGTAGTGTTTCTTGATAAG
>CACLNK010000018.1 GCA_902608305.1 uncultured Pelagibacteraceae bacterium
AAATTTTTATAATTTTCAAACTCAACAACAAATTGATCATAATTTACAACTTCTTGTTTATTTTTTATTTTTTTTTTATATTCATTATTCTTGATAATTAATTTTTTTAGTTTCTTGTCTTCTTTTATATTGACAATGATACCTGTTGTAGTTCCATCTTCGCTAATTACAAAATTTCTAAAAACTGGACTATTTAAAATTTCATTAAACCCTTTTGATTTATCAATACCTTCACTTTTTAAAGTACTAAAATTTTGAAGCTTTTCAGTTAAAGTCTGATCTGTACTAGTTAATAATGGAATATCTAATAGTGTTACTACGCTATGTACCCATTTTAAACTTTGAATTTTATATTTTAAACTTAATAAATTATTAATTGAACTGTCGGTAGTTAATTTTTCTTTAGGAGTATAGGTTAAGATTAAAAATTCCTTTGCTCCGTATCTATTGTTTACTTCTCGTAAATATTTTAAATCTGGATCATTTTCGATTAGCAAAGTATCTGATGAAGCATCTAATTTAAAATCTTTGGTATAATAACCAAAACCTAAAAGACATAATATTAATAGAGTTAAAATTAGCTTGGGTTTTTCAATAACAATATTTTGATATAAACGAGCAAACATTAAATAACAAAATATATATTTTAATTTAAATATTTTGCCTATCTTTAAATTTAGTAAACATAGCCTCAAACTCAAGCATTACATTGCCAGTAGGGCCATGTCTTTGCTTACCTATTATTATTTCAGCTAAATTTGATACTTCGTTCATTTTTGCTTGCCATTCGGCATGCTCAACAGTTGCGGGTCTTGGCTCTTTTTTCTCTAAATAATATGCCTCTCTAAAAACAAACATAACAACATCAGCATCTTGTTCTATAGAACCTGATTCTCTTAAATCTGCTAATTGAGGTTTTTTGTCGTCTCTTTGCTCAACAGCTCTAGATAGTTGAGAAAGAGCAAGAACTGGAATCGATAATTCCTTAGCCATTGCTTTTAATCCTTGAGTAATTTCTGAAATTTCTTGAACTCTTCCATCTTTATTGTTTGGGGCTCTCATTAATTGAATATAATCAACCACAACCATATCAAGTCCAAATAATCTTTTTATTCTTCTTGCTCTATTACTTACAGCAGCAATACTTATTGCTGGAGTTTCATCAATATATAAAGGTAGTTCAGAAATATTCTTTGAAGTTTCAATAAATTTATCAAATTGTTCTTCTGAAATTCTACCTCTTCTAATATCATTTGATTTAATTTTAGACTGTTCTGCTAAAATTCTAGTTGATAATTGTTCTGATGACATTTCTAGTGAGAAAAAAGCAATTGAAGATTTTTTACCTTTTTCTTGTAATTTTTTAGCCGCATTAAAGGCAATGTTGGTAGCTAAAGCAGTTTTACCCATAGAAGGTCTACCTGCAATTATTATTAAATCTGATTTATGAAGCCCTCCAAGTCTATCATCAAGATCTGTTAAGCCAGTTGGCACACCAACAATTCCTTCTTCGTTTTTATAAGCGTTAGAAGCCATTTCAATTGTAAAATTCAAAGCTTCATCAAATTTGACCAAAGAAGAATTAAAAGATCCTTTTTCTGCAAGATCAAATAATAATTTTTCAGAATTTTCTATGATGTTTTGACCGCTGATATTTAAGTCATTTAATTTAGCTGTATCAATTGTATTTTCCGATATCTTGATTAACTCTCTTCGGACAAACATATCATAAATAATTTTTGAATATTCTATTGCTTGTCTAGATGATGTAGAAAATTTTGTAATTTTTACTAGGTATTCAGGTATGTTTATATCATCCTTTTCATTTTCAAAATAATTTTTTAAAGTAATGGGATTAGCCAACATCCCTTTATAAATAAGATTTTCAATTGCATTAAATATTTTTTGATGCATAGGGTCGTAAAAATTTAGATGAGAAATAATTGTATTAATTTCATCAAAGACTTCATTTGTTAAGAGGATTGAGCCAATTACAGCTTGTTCAGCTTCTATATTATTTGGGAGTTCGTTAAAATTATTTTTAACTAAATTTAAATTCTTATTAATCACAAATAAACTTTATAGTAAGAAGAGTTAAAAACAATGACAAAAATAAATTGGGGAAAAAATTGTATAAACTATTGAATAGCTTCTTCAGCAACAACTTCTATATTAAATTCAGCCTGAACTTCTGAGTGCAGATTAACTTTAACTTTAAATTTTCCCAATGATTTAATTTCTTGTGGCAGTTGTATCATGGAGGGCCTGATATCAATTTTGTTCGTTGCTAAAATTAATTTTGAAATTTCAGTAGGTTTGACAGAACCGTACAGTTCATTGTTTTCAGTACTTAACTTTTTAACTAAATATTCTTTTTTATTGATTTGTTCAAAGATTTTTTTTGCTTCTTTCTTTTTTTCTTGATCTTTTTTTCCTAGAGCAGCTTTAATTTTATCAACTTGTTGTATATTTTGCTTAGAAGCGTATAGAGCTTTTTTTTTGACTATTAAATAATTTCTGGCAAATCCTCTTTTTACATTAATTATATCTCCTATCGATCCTATTTTTCTAATATTTTCTAATAAAATAATTTTCATTTAAATTAATGCTAAGTTTCTTGCTCGTTTAATTGATAATGATAGTTCTCTTTGTTTTCTTTGGCATACATTAGTTACTCTTGAAGGTAGAATTTTGCCATTATCTGATACGTATTTTTTCAATAATTTAATATTTTTATAATCAATGATAGGTGCGCCTTTTCCTGAAAGCGGGCATTTTCTTTTAAATTTGTATTTATCAGGTTGAAAAATACTCAATTTAGCAAAATTACTTTTTCTCGTTTTTTTATTTCCAACTCTTTTTTTTTTGAACATTAAATATTTTACCTTACTTTTCTTTTTTCAATTTCTTTATTATCGTCTTGCTTTGAAAAATAATTAGTTGTTAGATCAAATTTTTTGACTTTTATAGTCATATATCTCAAAAGGTTTTTATCAATACGTTCATTTTTTTCTAATTTCTCAATTAATTTACTAGCACCTTTAATTTTAAAATGAATATAGTTACCTTTTTTTATTTTTCTTAATAATGTAGGACAAGTTTAGCAATCCCCAATTTTCAGTTTTTACTACATCGCCTTTATCATTTTCCACTAATTTAGAATATTTTTCAGTCAATTGTTTTAACTGAGCAGGGCTAGTGTCTTGTTTTGCTATAATAGTATGTTCGTATAAATTCATTATTATTCTTTTATAAAAAATGAGGATATACTATTATAATTATTTAATTACAACACAAAAAACCACAACAAAGATAGAATTTTTAATGTTTTCGGTTATCTTTCCAGGACAAGGATCACAGTCAGTAGGAATGGCTAATGATCTTTATCAAAAATTTGACGTTGTAAAAAAATTATTTAATCAAGCAGATGATATTTTAAATTATTCACTGACAAAATTAATAATTGATGGCTCAAAAGAGAATCTTGATCAAACAGAAAATACTCAACCTGCAATTTTTTTAGTTGGTTATTCAATTTTTCAATTAGCAAGAGAAGAATTTTCAATAGATTTAAATAAAGCAAAATTCTTTGCAGGACACTCTCTTGGAGAATATACAGCTTTAGCTGCGGCAGGATCATTAAGTTTTGCAGATACATTAAAACTTTTAAGAGTTAGAGGAAAAGCAATGCAAGAAGCAGTGCCCAAGGGACAAGGAGGAATGGTTGCTGTACTTGGTTCTAATATTGAATTTATTGAAAAAATTATTCTAGATAATAAAAATAATTATGAATGTTTTATTGCAAATGATAATTCAAATGGACAATTAGTAATAAGTGGAACAATTAAAGATCTAGACTTATTAATTGTTGATTTAAAAAAAAATAATATTAAAAATATTAAGTTACCAGTTAGTGCACCGTTTCATTGTAAATTAATGAACAATGCAACAAAAATTATGAATACAGAAATTGAAAAATGTGATTTTAAAAATCCAAATAATACATTAATATCAAATGTAACAAGTGAAGAAGTTAATGATTCTTCTTTGCTAAAAGAATTGTTAATTAAACAAATCGAAAGCAGAGTTAGATGGAGGGAAAGTGTTAACTACATGATTAAAAATAAAATAAACAAATTTATAGAAATTGGACCAGGTAAAGTTTTGTCTGGATTAATTAAAAGAATAGATAAAAATGTTACAATTAGTTCAGTTAACAATGAGGAAGATATTAATAAAATAAATATTAATGATTAATTTTAAAGATAAAAAAATATTGATTACGGGTGCTACAGGAGGAATTGGAAATGCATTAGTCAAAAAATTTGTATATCTTGAAGGTAATGTTCTTGCAACAGGGACTAAAACAGAAAAATTAAATGATTTAAAAAAAGAATTTCCAAATATTAATATTTTAAAGTTTGATATTTCGGATCATTCAAAGATAGAAGAATTTATTGAAAATACTTCATCCCAATTGGGTGGTTTAGATGTTTTAGTTAATAATGCTGGAATAAACATGGACAACTTATCATTAAGAATGAAAGATGAGGAATGGAAAAAAGTGATTGATGTAAATTTAGGAGCAACATTTTTTCTATGTAAATATGCAATAAAAAAAATGTTAAAAAATAAATATGGAAGAATAGTAAATATAACTTCTATAGTAGGTCATACTGGAAATTTAGGCCAAGCAAATTACGCAGCTTCCAAAGCAGCGATCATTGGAATGTCAAAAAGTTTAGCTATAGAATATGCAAAAAAAAATATTACAATTAATTGTGTTTCACCTGGTTTTATACAGTCTAATATGACAGATAAAATTGTTGAGAGTATCAAAGCAGTATTAACATCTAGGATCCCTATGTCTAAGCTAGGAACTGGTGAAGATGTATCAAATACTGTAGCTTTTTTATCCTCGGATGCCGCTTCATATATTACGGGACAAACATTACATGTTAATGGTGGCATGTATATGGGTTGACAAAAGTGAGTATTAATCTAATAACGAAATTAAAACATAAAGGAATAAAATGTCAGATGATATTTCAAGCAAAGTAAAAAAAATAGTTGCAGATCACCTGGGGATTGATGACACAAAAGTGAACGATGATTCTAGTTTTATAGATGATTTAGGAGCTGACAGTCTAGACACTGTAGAGTTAGTTATGGCTTTTGAAGAAGAATTTGGTTCTGAAATCTCAGACAGTGAAGCTGAAAAAATATTAACAGTTGGTGATGCTATAAAATTTATAGAGAGTAAAAGCAATTAATTTAAAACAAATGTCTTCAAAAGAAGATGGCATTATAGTTATATTATCATCTCCATCAGGAGCCGGCAAAACAACGCTCGCAAAGTTACTATCAAAGAAAAAAAATTTTAGCATTTCAATCTCTCACACAACTCGAAAACCAAGAAACAATGAAATAAAAGGTAAGGATTATTATTTTGTAGATCAAGATTATTTTAAACTGTTAATTACCAATAATGAATTTTTAGAATATGCTAAAGTTTTTAATCATTACTATGGAACTTCTAAATCTTTTGTAATCAAAAATCTGAAAAAAGGAAATAATGTTATATTTGATATTGATTGGCAAGGCACTGAAAAAATAAAAGAAAAACAACTAAAGTATCAATTAATTACTTTTTTTATATTACCCCCAAGTAAAAAAGTTTTATTTGAAAGATTATCCAATAGAGATATGAAAGATAAACTTATTGTTGAAGAAAGAATGAAACAGTTTAATAAGGATATTCTTCATTGGAAAAATTATGACTTCGTAGTTATAAATGATAATTTAGAAAAATGTTATAATGAAGTTAGCAATTTAATTGAATCAAAAATCAACAAAATTAATAACACTTATGATGTTCAATTAATTGAAAAACATATTAATCAATTAATCAATTAATCTTTTGCTTCGAGTTGTTTATTCATAAATTTATTAAGCTTTGTCCTTATAATCTTTTTGGTGTTTTGCAATTCTTTCATGAGTACCAAACAAAAAATGACTAGACATGTTTTCTTTATATTTACTAGCTGGTACTTTTAATCCAACTGCTTCCGCAACCTCTCTAATCAACATTGGATTTGCCCCACAGCAAACACCTAAATAATTTATCCCAAGATCAAAAGCTTCTTTTGCAAATTTACCTATTTCATACCTATTACATTGCATTGGGTCTAATGCTGTAGGAAATGGTGTTCTATGCGGTGTATGACAACTGCATCCATTATTATCTGGCAGATTAAAAAAAGTAGGATGTTCTTTTGTTGTACGAAAATTAATAGGCAACGCAGCTACATGACATTTTAATGATTTCCTAATTTCTTTAAGATAAGGCATCATGGTATTAGGACCTCTAAAACAATTCATTCCAACAACATCTCCACCTCTTTGCTCTAGCTCTTTACAAGTATCTACAATAGAAACACCATCTCTCATAATATTTTCACCCATAGGGGCAATTGTAATAACACTCGGAAGTCCTGATTGTTTCATTGCTTTCAAAGCTGCGTAGGCTTCCTCTGCATAATAGAAAGTTTCGCCAATTAATATATCTGCACCTTCATCTACAGCCCACCCGACCATTTCAGAAAACATTTTTTCAACCTCAGAATTTAAACTAGTATCCTTATCATTCCAAATATTTGAGTTAGAAATGTTGCCAGCCATTAAATTAGGTTCAATTCCTTTTGGTGTATCGAGAGCAACTTTTTTTGCTATTTTTAATGCTGATCTATTTAGTGGTTCTAATAACTCTTCTTTACCAATCACTCGCATTTTTTCTCTATGTCCGTTATAAGTGAATGCCTGAACAACATCGGATCCTGCATGTTGAAAATCTCTGTGCAAATTTTCTAGAGCTTCTGGATGATCTAAAGAAACCATTGGAACAAACTCTCCAGAAGACATATAGCCTCTTCTTTCTATTTCAAAAAGAAAACCTTCAGCACATATCACCGGACCCTTGTCCAGCCTATCTTTTAAGTTTTTTTTTGTCATTTTCCTCCAAACTAATGGAGAAAAGGAGCTCCTGGGTCTAAGGGAAATAAAAAGAGCTCTACTTTTCTCCTTTTTAGTGCTTTAGCTTTGCTGGGTGCACAATAAGGTTCAAATACCCGGCTCTTAAATGAGAAATGATTCAAAAAAAAACCACCTGCTAAAGAGGTGGTTCACAAAGAAACATCTTTTTAGCAGGATTTCATATAGCGCCCCGCAATTCGACTTAAATCAGCGCTAATAGAAAGATATTATAAGTAAATCAATAAAACAATGATAAAAAATATATATTAATTGATAAAAAACCTTAAATGAAGCTTACAAATCAACAAAAAGGGTCTTTATTAGCTTTTATAGCTGTAGTGCTTATTACCCCAGACTCTCTATTTATAAGACTTTCTCATATCGATACTTGGGGCATGCTTTTTTATAGAGGAGCTATACCGTTTGTGGTTGTTTTGATTGGTTTATTGATGGTTTATAAAACGAATTTTTTTAAACTTTTATTTTCTATGGGGTATCCTGGAATTGTCTACACGATAACCTTTTCGGTTACCAATATAACTTTTATAATTTCTATTCAAAATACTAATGTTGCTAACACATTGATAATGATAGCAATGGCTCCAATGCTATCAGCTGTTTTGGGAGCTTTTTTTTTAAAAGAAAACCCAGATAAAAAAACCTGGACAACAATTTTTATAACATTTATGGCTGCAATTTATATTTTTTATGACTCTATCCAATTAGGTAATTTTTTTGGTGATATTTTTGGGTTTATCACTGCAACAGGTTTAGCAATAGGTGCTGTAGTTGTAAGGTCGGCTAAAGACAGAAACCTTGTTCCTTCAGCTGCGATAGGAAAGCTTTTAGTTGCAATATTTGCGTTATTTTTTGTTGAAAACTTTGAGTTAGTTGAAACAGACATTTATATAGTGCCTTTAATGTGTGTTTTATGTGTGGCTATACCGTTTGTACTAGTAACAATTGCTCCTAGATTTATTACAGCAGCAGAAGTTAATCTTTTCTTTCTTCTAGAAACTATCTTTGGTCCTATTTGGGTATGGCTAATTATAAAAGAACAACCCAGTTTAGAAACCATTCAAGGAGGTTTAGTTATAATTACAGCGATAGCTATTCATTCCTATGTGAGCCTTAAAAAAAACACAAATTAAAATTAATTACTTGATTTTTTAAGTTAAAAGAATAATCACTCAATTTATGTACAAAGTATTAAAAAATTCCTGGGCTCTATTTACAGGAATGTTTATCATGATGATAGCGAATGGTCTTCAAATAAATTTGCTGGGCGTAAGATCTGTAATTGAAAATTTTAATGTAATAACTACTGGTATTTTTATGTCTGGTTATTTTGTTGGTTATTTTTTAGGTTCACATACAACACCGTTATTAGTTTCTAAAGTTGGACATATCAGAGTTTTTGCTGCTTTTGCTTCACTAGCCTCACTTAGTATTTTATTAGCTGTTATTTTTGTTAATCCAATTGTTTGGACTCTATCAAGATTTATCTCGGGTTTCAGTTTAGTTAGTTGTTATGTTGTGGCAGAAAGCTGGTTAAATGACAGAGCTACAAATAAAACTCGTGGACAAATTTTATCAGCATATATGATTACTATATTTGTTGGGATGGGAATTGGAATGTTGTTATTAAACGTGAGCACCCCAAAAAATTACGAACCATTTATTTTAGTTTCTCTTCTAATGTCTCTTGCACTAGTTCCAATTTTATTAATTAAACGTGTTGCTCCTAAATTTAAAAAAATTGGAACAATAAGTGTGAAAGAATTGTACAAAATTTCACCATTAGGAACTGTGAGTTCTTTTTGTACAGGAGCTATTCACTCTGGGTTATTTTCTCTAACAGCTGTTTATGCTGCTATAATTAAATTTACAATTTTTGAAATTTCGATTTTATTATTTATAATCACTATATCAGGAGTATTAACACAAGCTCCAATTGGCTATCTTTCAGATAAATATGATAGAAGATTAGTAATTATATTATCAACATTTGGAAGTGCTGCATTTGCATTATTAGCTATTATTATATCTGGATCATCATTAGAAAAAATGTATTTAGCATCAGAATTGGGAATAACTAAACTTTTATTTTTTATCTCTATAGCTTTATACGCTGGGTTATGTTTGCCTTTATTTTCGTTAAATTTAGCTCATACCAATGATTTTGTACCTAAAGAAAAATTTGTTGCTGCAGGTGGTGGTTTACAACTAATTTTTGGAATAGGTGCTATTGGTGGTCCAATAATATGCACTTTATTTATGACTTGGGTAGGCGTTAATGGATTTTTTATATTCCTAATTACTTTTCATATTTTAATTGGTTTGTTTGCCTTATACAGAATGAATATAAGAAAGAGCAAAGACAATCCAGATTCTACATTTACACCTTTACCAGCTACAACGCCTTTGGGATTAAAATTAGACCCTGATACTCCTGTTGAAACAATCAATAATAGTATTAATAGCAAATAAACAAAAAAATTCCGATAAATTGTGGAAAATTATTCAGTAAGCTGGTGATTATTTGCTTAGTAATTCTTACAAAATAAATTTAATCACTTTCAGGTTGTAAATCAATATAGGCCTATACATTTTCATTATCTTAATCTTGTATCATAAATAAAATTTTGCTTAAATTATCATTATTAAAAATAACAATGAAAAAGAAAAAGCGTAAAAAGAAAATAGTAAAACAAGGAATAAGTCTTCATAGATTGGCGAAAATCACATCTCGATCACTCAGTAAGGCTTATCAAGGTTTTAAAAATAAACAAAAAAAAAACAAATTAAAAAAAATCAAACTTAAAAAAAGAGAAGAAGCTAGAGGAATTACAAAAGAAAAAAAAGAACTAAAATTAAGAGAAGAACAAATTAATAAAGATCAAGAGGAACTAAAAATAAAAGAAAAGGAACTAAGATTAAAAAGTGATGAACTAAAATTAAAAGTTGAGGAACAAAGATTAAAAGATGAGGAACAAAAACGAAAAGATGAAGAAGAACAAAGATTAAAAGATGATGAACTAAAATTAAGAGTTGAAGAACAAAGATTAAAAGATGAGGAACAAAAACGAAAAGATGAAGAAAAACAAAGGCGAAAGAACCAAAAAGAAAAGAGACGAAAAAATAAAGAACAAAGATTAAAAGTTGAAGAAGAACAAAGACAAAAAGAACTCGAAGAAATAAAAATAAAACAAGAAGAACAAAGGCTAAAAGAAAAAGAGCTAAAATTAAAAGTTGAAGAACAAAGATTAAAAGATGAGGAACAAAAACGAAAAGATGAAGAAGAACAATTATTTAAAGCTAAGGAACTAAAATTAAAAGTTGAGGAACAAAGATTAAAAGATGAGGAAAAACAAAGATTAAAAGAGTGGGAAGCTAAATTTGATCAAGAACAGAAATTAAAAGAAGAAGAAGAAATATTAAAATTTGAGAAACTAAAACGAAGAGAAGAACAAAAATTAGAATCAAAAGATCAAGAGGATCAGATATTTAAAGAAGATCTATCTTCCAGACTAGAGACTTTTGATGTAGAAAAGACGAAAAAGAATTAATCCCCAAACTAGAACATTGTAGATAAATCAAATGGTCTATTCTAGAACATTTTGGTAACATTTAATCATGAATAATAAAATTTTTGAATGGACAGGTGTTACGACAGCAATTTTGTACTCTTTATTTGTTGCATTAAACATTGGTATAGAATTTATTGGCTTTTCATTGTTATTATTATCAGCAGCCTTAATAGGCATCTGGGCTTATCGAGGAAAACACAAAGGAATATTATTATTACAATTTTTTTATGCTACCGCTGGTGTTATTGGAATGATTAGATGGTTTTGATAAAAAAACGAAAAAACTTTTAGGGATCGTGGTTCTGAGGTTGTTGTGATTCAATACAGAAAAAGAATGTTTTATGAGTTTAGACTGGAATTTAATTTGGAAAATACTCCAAGTAGTTGCTTTATTAATTATAGCCAGAGAAATTGATAAAAGAATACGAAAAAGAAAAAAATAGGTATTTAAATTAATGAAAAAACTTTTAATGGAATTAAAATATATAAATAATTAATCTTTATTTAAGTAGGTAAGGTCGCATGTGGATCATTTTCGGCTGCAGCTTGTTCAAAACTGATACTTTTGCTCCAATATTTGTCCATAAATTCTTTTTTTAACTCATTATGAATTTTATTACCTTCTGGGGAATCTTCTTCTGCTTTTTTAATTTGGTGCCATCTTTCTTCAGGAAAACTACAATAGAAATTAAAAGTTCTAACTAAACCTGCTATTTCTTTTCTTCCTAATTGAGGCATGTCGTATGATGCACCCGCCATTAGAGATCCTTGTATATCATTAGGTTTAGTATAGCCTAAACTGTCTGTTAATTTTCTTAATGGGGTCCCTTGAAATGGAACAAAAGAACATACCGATCTATCATATGTCTTAAATGATCTATTAAGTCTTATTGTATCAAAAACTAATTCTCTAGTTTCTTTAGGAAAGCCAATAATATTATTAACCGTTGTTCTAACACCCATATCATGCAAAAGGTTTAGAGCGTCTGAAATAATGTAGTTAGGCATTTTACGATCAATATATTTTTTTCTAAACTCATAATTGCCATGTTCAACACCTAAAGACATTTTATCTAAACCCATTGATATAACAATTTCTATTCTTTTTTTTGTTATTGTTTCTGGTCTTGTTTGACACCAAAAAGGTAAATTAATTTCTTGATAAATTTCAGCAAAAGTTTCTAAATCTTTTTGCGACCAAGAAAAAAAAGTATCAGCCCAAAAATATAAATATTCTGCTTTCATTTCGTTTTTATAAAATAAGAGTTCTTTGCTCATTTGTTCAAAAGACTTACGCCTTAAATAATTTGTCCCAGCTTCTGTTTTATACATTTCCATTGTTGATGGAGAGTTACAAAATGCACATTTATATGGACAACCCCTGTGTGTCTCGACTGGAAACATTCTGTACACACTCCCTGACATAGGTCTATAAAATCTTGATTCTTCAAAAAGATTTACATCAATTAATGGATTCATATCCATATTAATCATGCCTGTTGGGTTAACCTTAATATCTCCATTTTTTTTTTTTATATGTAGATTTGTAACATCTTCATAAGATTCGTTTTTCTCTAATTTTCTGCATAACAAAGGTAGAGCAGCCTCTCCTTCTCCTTTGCAAACAATATCTATTTCATCATAGGAAAGCGCTAACTTAGGAGAAAAAGTTGGAAAAATACCTCCTGCTAAAGTCAAAACTTTTAAGTCTTTTATTTTTCTAAGAAGGGCAATTCCAAGTAGAAACATATTTTCGGTACATGACATCGCAATCAAATCAGGACCAAAATCAATTACTTTTTTTCTAAAATCTTCGTAAACGTTAGTATATTTTACAATAACTTTTTCATGTTGTGGAGAAGGTCTAAATTGCATTTTATCTTCTCCAGTTTTTTTATGATCTAAAGTTTCTTTCTTTTCAAATTCTTCAACTGAATCGTATTGGGTGGTATCAAAAAGATCGACTATAAAACCTTCTCTCTTAAGGACTGCCGAAAGAAGAGAAATACCCGGAGGCAACATAGTCATACCTTTGCCATTTGGGTAAAGAAATAAAACTTTTAAACGACTCATTTTTTAAATAGTTTATTAAACATTAATTATAATTCTCAATAACTATACAAGATTTAATCTTTAGTCCATATTTCAATTTTTTCATCTTTAAATTCCTATTATTTTACAAGCTAATCTGCTTGATTCAACATTTCCAGTCACTTTTATCCAATTTCTCTTGGCATTACGAGGATATACTAGCTCACACTAGGCTACACTACTTCACACTAGTTATGCGAACAATTTACAATTCATAAAAAATAAATCGCATAGAGACTCGCTTAAAATACCTAACAAACTAGATACCAGACTAGATCATTTGGAGATAAAACAAGGTATAGTGGTGTATGAATAAAGAAAACGCAAGTAAACTGTGGAAAATGATACAGGAAGCTGGTGATTATTTACTAGGCCAGCTCCCCGATCATCCAAATCATCCTAAAGGTAGAAATCCTTATGCTCATGTAGCTATATGCGTCAAAGACAAATTTCAAATGACCTACAAAGATATTGACGATAATAAGTTTGATGAAGTAGTTCAATATATTGAATTTTTAAAAAAAAATCCAAGTTAAGCTATTGATTTGGAAAATAATCCTCTAACTTCCCTTCTCTATAAACATCAGCTGTACAACAGTGAAGTCCCCCTCCAAAAGCATAAGCATCTCTCATTTCAACTGGTATAACTTCCATACCTAATTTATCTAATTGTTCAGCCTGGTAAACTTCGCTCTTTTCGACACATACAGTTTTGGGATCCAAAACTAAAACATTCATTGAAAGCCATACTGAAGAATAGCATAGCGCTGGTGGTGCATTGTGGGCTGGTTGCGCAGCATCTATTATTTTCCAATCGTTTTTTTCGAATAATTTTCTTTGCTCTTTCGGTAATCTTCTTTGTGGATTATTAATTATCAGACCAGGTTTAATTGGAGTGAAAGTAGCATCTATATGAATTGGATATGGATCGCCAGGAAAATTTACAGCATGTACTCTATGATCTTTGTAGTGCCTTTTAATCCAATCAATACCTTTAAGATTTGTTGTAAAACCATGCTGTACAACAAGATCTTTTCCAAATCTTAGAATGTCTGCAGCATCAAATAATGGTTCTTCTTCTGTAGTTACAAAAAACTTTTCTTCTGTCCATTCTAATCTTTTTGGTATTCCAATTTTATCAGATAAATAATCTTTTCTATAATCTGCATCAGTTAATCTTGGTTTTGGCGCAGACTCATGTCTCATTTTAGGATCAGAATTGTAATAGTGTTTAAGGAGTGGTCTATAACATAAATACTCAAACCATCTACATCTATAGCTCATAGTTGCCTCTAACATTTCATTACCAACAGTTAAAATTACATCTCTAGGAGGCATACACCCAAACATAGTTTTAGATTTCCAGTCTGGTGTCGAAGTTGGTTGATTAAAATCGATCGGTGTAGGCCTGTCTACTTTTACACCTTTTTTTTCTAAAAGATTTGAAAAGTCGTCTAGTAATTGGTTTGCTTTATCAACAGCATCTTTTGTTCTTGGACCAAACTGACCTCTCATATCTGAATCTTCTGGAACTTTTGCATCTAAAGCTGGTTCAGGTGCAGGAATACATGTTCCATCAGCTTTACCAACAATAACGTGTTTTAAAGGATCCCACTCGTTCCAACTATTAACAATAATTTTTTCCTTACTCATAAGTTAGTTCTTTACGATATTATGTTCAGGACCAAACGGAAATTTACTAATATTTTCTGCTCCACTTTCATTTATTATTAAAACATCATGCTCTCTATAACCCCCTGCTCCTGGCTTTCCTTCTGGTATCATAATCATTGGCTCCATAGAAATAACCATATTAGGTTCTAAAATTGTGTCTATATCCTCTCTGAGTTCTAATCCAGATTCTCTTCCGTAGAAATGTGAAAGCACTCCAAAAGAATGCCCATATCCAAAAGTTCTGTATTGAAGATATCCAAGTTGAGCAAAAAGATCATTTAATTCTTTGCATATTTCTGAACATTTATTCCCAGGTTTAATTAATTCTAATCCTTTTTTGTGAACCTTAATATTTGCTTCCCAGGCCTTTAAAGAGGCTTTATCTATTTTCTCTAAAAATAAAGTTCTTTCTAACGCTGTATAATAGCCTGAGATCATTGGAAAAGTATTTAGTGAAAGTATATCTCCAGAAATTAATTTTCTTGATGTTTTTGGATTATGAGCCCCATCTGTATTAATTCCAGATTGAAACCATACCCAAGTATCCATATATTCTGCATCTGGATATGTTTTGGCAATTTCTAGTTCCATTTTATCTCTTCCTGTTGCGGCAATTTCTAATTCGCTAGCTCCAACTTCAATATGTTTTACTATTTCTTCTGCTCCAATATCAGCAATTCGAGCACCATTTTTAATTATATCTATTTCTTCGTTAGATTTGATCATTCGAAGTTTCATTAAATCTTTAGATACATCGTTAAACTTAGAAAAACTAAATAATGAAGTAAATTTTTCTTTCATTTCTAAAGTAACATGATCGTTTTCAATGCCAACATTTTTTGGTGGTTCGTCCCTACCAATTACAGAAACTATAGCCTTTAAAAAATTATCTCTTTTCCAATCTGTATAAATAACATTTTCACAAAATGAATGTCTCCAGGGCTGGCTTGCATCAATATTTGCAGAGATCGTAACAATTTTTTTTTCAGTTATTACACATCCATATGTTCTACCGAAAGAACAATAAATAAAACCCGTGTAGTAAGCTACATTATGCATTGAAGTTAAAATAATCATATCCAGACTATGGCTACTCATTATGTTTCGTAGTTTATTTAATCTTTCTTGATATTCTTTGTTAGAAAATGGAAGTTTTGATTTTGATCCATTTTGTAAACTAAAAAAATCTGGTCTTTCCATGAAGTTTAATTAAGACCTATAAACCGTCTATTGTTTTTAATAACTAAACTATAGTAAATAATTGCCATAAAAATTAAAAATCCTCCTATGATGGTATTATTAGTTGGTATTTCATTAATACCTAGAATTGGAATCCATACCCAAAAAATTCCTCCTATTACTTCAGTTAAAGATAAAAGAGTTAGTTCTGCGGCAGGTAAATTTTTTGATCCGATTGAATATAAAATTAAACCCAAGCACACTAAAGTTCCATGTATTGCAAATAAACCTTGATTTTTACTTGAAGATAAAAAATTTAAATCTTTTTGAATTAAAATTGCAATTGAAAATAAACAACAAAATAATCCAGCAATGGCAACTGTGGTAAATTTTGGAGTTTCCTTTTTCCATCTTAATGAAACAGAAAAAATTGAAAATCCAAAAGCTGAGGCTAATCCATATACCAAACCATTTAGTGATCCTATTGAAACACTGTCAAATGCCATGATTGCAACGCCTATTGATGCAACAAATATGGCCGCCCAGACGCTAGGTCTTATTTTTTCTTTTAAAAATAAAAAACCTAATAAAGCAGTAATAAAAGGCATTGCAGACAAACATAATAAAGTAATTGCAGTACTTGTGTTAGTTATTGACCAAATAAATGTAATCATTGCTGTGCCAAGGCCAACTGCTCCAATAATTCCTGCAATACCAATTCTTAAATAATTTTTGTAAAATTCTATTCCTTCTTCAAAAAATAAATAAATATTTAATAAAAAAAAGATTACTAAACCTCTAGCGAAAAGATATTGCCAAGGAATTAGTCCTGGGTCATCCATATTTCGAACAACCAAAGGACCAAAAGACCAAAGTAGTCCAGCAAAAACAACTACTGGAATTGCTAATTTTTCATTTTTTATTTCAAGCATTTTGGAATTTTTAATAGTAAATTATATTTTCTACAATAAAAAACTATTAGATAAAAATTCTTATTGACCTCCCAAGAGATTAAAACATTCAATTAATGTGCCTTTTATAAAAGTTGATTTGCCACTTCTAAATAAAGCCCAAGTATTTGCTCTTGTAAATGATTTAATTTTAAAAGATTCTTGACCTTTTAAAACCTCAATCTCCAAAGTTCCTTTTTTATTTGATGATATCTTTCCTTTTAAAAATTTAGTAAAATTCTTTTTCTTTTCATAGCTGTATTTTAGTTTTGCTTTGAATGGTTTTTCTTTTTTCATATTTAAAATTGATCTTAAATAAGGATCAACAAAAAATTTAAAACAGGCAGCTGATGAAATTGGATTCCCTGGTAAACCAAAAAAAGCTTTTTCTTTATTTTTAAATTTAGCAAACAGTATCGGTTTACCAGGTCTTATTGCAACCCCTTTAAAGTAATTTGACAAATTAAATTCTTTAATAACTCTAGGTACAAAATCAAATTTACCAGCAGAAACTGCTCCATTAGTAATTATAATGTCACATTTGGAATTAAAATTTTTATTAATTAATTTTTTAAATAACTTATCATCTTTGTCTCTTAAAACTCCCTTATCAATAAATTCAAAAAATAAATTTTTTGATAAAGATTTTATATAGTAACTGTTTGAATTTCTGACTTTCCAATCAGGTATATTAGTTTTTTCCGATATTTCATTTCCTGTAGAATAAAACATAATAACAGGTTTTTTTTTAACTATTATTTTATCAACTCCCAGACTTCTTAAAGCTAATATATGAGATGAATTAATAACTTTCCCTGCAGATATTACTTTTTCACCTTTTTTATAATCTGAACCTAAAAACCTTATATGATTATTTTTTTTTATTTTTTCATTAATTAAAATAAATTTTGGATTTTTTTTATTTGGGTAAAAATCTACTAATTCAATTGGTATCACAGTATCAAAAGGTTTAGGAATTAAAGCTCCAGTCATTACTTCAATAGTACTAAACTTTTTAACAATTTTCATTCTTGGATTGTCTCCAGCAGCTAAAGTTTTTAAAATTTTAAATTTTTTTATATTTTTGTTACTTGCTCTACTTGTTTCTTTGGAATTAATTGCATAACCATCAAATGCTGTATTATTGCCAGCTGGATAATTTGTTGGGGAATATATATTTTTAGCAGATATACGATTAATTGAGTTCTTTGATAAAATTATTTCATTTTTTATGTTTATTTTTGAATTTGTTAATATTTTTTGTGCTTTTTTATAATCAATCATGTTTATTATTTTTCAATATTTTCTCAGCTTCAATAAGATCTTCTTTAGTATTAATATTAAAAAATGGATCTATATCATCATATGGTACATTTATAGTTTTAACTCCAATTTTATTTGCCCATTTTTCTACTTTCCTATAATTATTT
>CACLNK010000019.1 GCA_902608305.1 uncultured Pelagibacteraceae bacterium
GAACAGTGTTTCCAAAAGGAAAAACTTTAATCGAATTTTTAAGAAAAAGATTTGGAAAAAATTTATTTATATTAATTTTATTAATGACTATTTTTTATATGTTCATATTTTTATGCGCTGAAATAACAGCAGTTGCAATGCTAATAAACTACATTTCAGGTACAGCTTTATGGATTACAGCTTTAATTGTTTTGGTTGCAACACTTAGTTATACTTTATATGGAGGTTTAAGAGCTTCAATTTTCACTGATACAATTCAATCTATAATAGTCTTGATACTATTTTTAATATCAGTTGCTTATTTAATTTCATTTAATGGAGATCAATTTTCCCTTGAATTTATCAAACAAAATAACTCTCATTTATTAAGTCCTACTTATATTCCAAACTATACAGCTGGTTTAACTTTTTTTATTGCAGTTGCTGCTACCAATCTTTTCCATCAGGGAAATTGGCAAAGAGTTTATGCAGCGAAAAACAATGATATTTTAAAGAAAAGCTTAATAATTTCTTTTATAGCTATAATCCCAATTGTTTTATTTATGGGTTTTAGCGGTTTGGTCGCTGTATCTGAGAATGCCAAAATCAATCCTGATTTAGCTTTTTTCTCATTATTACTCAAAAATCAAACTGAATTTTTATCAATAATTATTATTGTTTTAGCTTTATCTTTAACAATAAGCACGGTTGACACTTTAGTGAATGCGATATCAAGTTTAGTTGTGGTAGATGGAAAAAATACGTTTAAACTTAATAAAAAAACTGATTATTTGATAATTTCTAAATATTTTATAATTATACTATCAATTATAGCCTTTATTGTAGCGTCTAAAGGATTTAGTATTTTATATCTCTTTTTATTAGCCGATCTTTTTTGTTGTGCTGCTGTTCTTACAGTCTTTTATGGATTTTATAATAAACGTTTGACTGAAAAAACTGCATGTTTATCCATAATAGTAGGATTAATAGTTGGTTTTCTTTTATTCCCGTCACCTGATTTTTCAAAAAGTCTATTAGTAGGTATTATTTTTCCAGCAGATTTTTTTCCCACATTCATATTACAATCCTTGCTATTTCTATCTTTTTTAACCGCAACATTAGCACCTGTAGCTATTTGGAAGTTGAGATAATTTGAATAATATATAAGATAATATTTAAAGTTATGCTGAACACTATTGTCCCATTTATAGTACTTATTCTGGTAGTAGTATTTATTCATGAATATGGCCATTATTATTTTGCAAGAAAATATGGAGTGGGTGTTACTGATTTTTCCATCGGATTTGGCAAAGAGATATTCGGATGGAAAGATAAATCTGGTACCAGATGGAAAATATGCTGGATACCCTTAGGCGGATATGTAAAATTTTTTGGTGACAGAAATGTATTTAGTCAGAGCGATCAAGAAGAAGTATTAAAAAAGTATAGCTCTGAAGACCAAAAAAAACTATTTATATTAAAACCTTTATACCAAAGATCCTTAATAGTTGCCGCTGGTCCTTTTGCTAATTTTATTTTAGCAATAGTTATTTTCTTTTTTATCTACACTTTTGTTGGGAAGGATTTTACTCCTGCAGTAATTAATGAAGTAAAAAAAGATAGTCCTGCTTATGTAGCTGGTCTTAAAAAAAACGATATTATTATTTCAATCGATAATCAAAAAGTAAAAAGTATTTTAGAAGTGTCCAAGTATATCATTATGTCTACTGATGAATATATTGACTTTAATATTTCACGATCTAATCAAGAAATGTTGTTTAAAGTTAAACCTGAAATGGTTATGAGTGAAGATAATCTTGGTAATAAAATTAATAAAAGAATGATTGGAATTCAACTAGGTGCATATAATAATGAAGTTAATCATGTTAAATTAGGTCCAGCTAAATCTCTTTATTATTCTATTAGTGAAGTTTATTTTGTCTGTAGCTCATCATTAAAATATTTGTTAAGCATGATCAAAGGTTCTGGCGATAGTTCTCAGTTAGGAGGCCCAATTCGTATTGCGAAAATTACTGGTCAAGTTGCTGAATTTGGTCTTTTACCCTTTTTAAGCATGATGGCTTATATTTCTATTAGTTTAGGATTAATTAATTTATTCCCAATTCCTTTATTAGATGGTGGACACCTAATGTTTTATGGACTTGAAAAAGTTTTAGGAAAACCACTTAGCCAAAAAACACAGGAGGGGTTTTTTCGAATCGGTTTATTTTTGTTGCTTTCATTAATGTTCTTTGCAACTTTTAATGACCTTAAGGATCTAGGTTTATTTTAATTCAATTTTTCTTTAAAACCTAAATATGTCAATAAAATCAACGTTTTTTAAAAAAATACAATATATTGTAGGTTTAAAATCTAATAACACTAAAAAAAAGCTTGATTTATAAGGTTTTATAGCAATTATGATTACATAAAACCTATAAAACCGGAGCTAAAATGAACAAAAAACAATTAGTCGCTAAATTAGCTGGTTCATTGAACCAAAGCAAGGCTGATGCAGAGTGTACTTTTGATACTATTACCAATACTATTTTAGATGCTCTAAAAGGAGATGATAACGTTAAAATAGCTGGTTTTGGTACTTACAAAGTAGCAAAGAGAAAGGCTAGAATTGGAAGAAATCCGCGAACTGGAGAACAAATCCAAATAGCAGCTTCACAAAAAGTCAAATTTTTACCTGCTAAAGCACTTAAAGAAGTATTTAATAAATAATAGATATTTTATCTAACAGCCTTTTGTATAAAAAGGCTGTTAGTAAGTCTTATTTTAACTCGTATAAATTCCACGAAGTTTTTTCTGCAACTCTATCATATAAAGCTTTAGCCCTAAGATTATCATCGTGAGTTAACCATCTTATTAAGCCCCACTCTTTAGATTTTGATATATTCTTTAATTCATTAAGTAATTTTTCCCCAATTTTTTTACCTCTATGTATTGGTTCAACAAATAAATCATCTAGAAAACCTATATCCTGACCTTTTAATGGTCTGGGCATTCTTCTGTAGTGAGCAAGAGCAACAATATTTCCGTCAATCTCATAAACAATTCCATTCAATTCATGATTTTTATCATGTAGCCAGGACCAAACTTTTTCTAAAATCTGAATATTCATTTCAACTTTATAAAAATTAGCATAACCTTTATAAAGTTCTTGCCATTGTTTTTTGTCTTTTAATTGAATTTCTCTAACTAAATTATTCATTTTCATCTCATATTTTTTGTTATTAATAGAAGGGGGACAAAAAAAATTCTTGTTTGTTAACTTTTAATTTCATTATATTTTATTATTATCCCAAATTTCTTGCCAATTTATGTTAGGAGAAATACCATAAATCGAGTTTATATTTGAACAATGAATAGCTAGTGATGGTATTGGAGAAAAACAAGGCTCTTTTTCATAAATTTTATGCAGAGCTATTTCTGCAGGATTATCTTTACCAGAAGCAAACTGTAATAAATTTTCCCAATATATGTTTAAATTTGCTTTGCTTATTAAAAAAGTTCCTAAACTCTGTTCAGTTTTTCTCCAGTGCTTTTTATTTCCTAAGAATATATATGTGGGGTCACAATTTGCATATAAATAGGGATAATCAGTAGGACATAATAAAATTTCTTTATTTAATTGAGTGGCTATTCTTTCATAAGCTCCTATCATTTCTAAAATACAAGTTTCATCATGTATATAGTCGTCTTCAACAAAATAAATAAGATCATTAGAATTTTCTTTTGCCAACGTAAAGCATTTTTTAATGCTGGCGAAATTTGAATCTTTTATATCTTGAGTAATCTCATTCTTTTGTAAAGAAATTATTTCATTATCTATATCAAATTTTGATAATAATTTTTTCATATTTTGAATAAATTTTTCACTTGAGTTATCATCTATTATTGAAAGTTTAATATTAATTTCATTAAAGTTTTTTTTAGAATAATTTATTGATTTTAATATTGAGTATAGAGATCTTAACGCATACTCATCTTTATCAGCTTCAAAAATTCTTTCTTTATTTTGATTCCATAAATTTACCTTTGAGCAGGATCTAAAATAGATATTTAAAGATTTAACTTTTCTTGTTATATCTATTTGTCCAAGAGGAATAGAGATTGATTTTTTTCCAGCAATACTGATATTTTCTATAGCATTTTTTTCAAGTGTTGGAATTTCAAAATTGTTTTGATCTATTATTTCGTAACCTAAAACTCTGCACACTTTTACAAATATTTTTTTAACAAAATTGTTACTTTTTTTAGTTTTGATTTTTTTCATTTATTTGATAAATCTATTATATTTTATATTAATATGGCTATTAAATCATCACAAACACTTGTTCAAGAAGCGTTAAATAAAATTAAAACTATTTCACCAGAAGAAGCTTTAAAATTATCGAATAATAATAAATGCAATCTAATTGATATAAGAGATATTCGAGAACTTCAAAATGATGGTAGAATTGAAAATTCACGACATATTCCGAGAGGCATGCTTGAGTTTTGGCTAGATCCTGAAAGTGTATATTTTAAAGATGGCAAGTTAGACATGGATAAAGAAATGGTATTATTTTGCGCCGGAGGATTAAGATCTGCGTTAGCAGCAAAATCTTTACAAGAAATGGGATATAAAAAAGTTTCTCACATTGAGGGGGGTTTTACATCAATGAAAGTCAGTGGGTTTAAAATAGTTTAGTTTTTTTTAAAAAACTCATCTAGAGCATAAACTAGTCTGTCTTGGCCCCAAAAAATTTTTTCATTAACCATAAAAGTTGGTGCTCCAAAAATATCTTTATCATATGCTTCCTGGGTTAATTTTTTTAATTTATATTTTATTTTTTGATCTTTTATTTTTTTTAAAAAATCATTTTTTTTAACTTTACATTTTTTTAGAATATCAAATATAATTTTTTCATCATTTAAATTTAACCCATCTTGCCAATAAGCATTAAAAAAAGAATCGATATAACTATCTTTTATATTAGAATTTATAGTCAATAATCCACGCATTATGTTTAGTGAATTTATTGGAAATAAAGGATTAAATTTAAATTTTATATTTAATTTTTTTGATACCATTTTGCAATCTTTAATCATAAATTTTGCTTTTGAATTAATAAAAGCTGCAGCAGTAATTCCAATTAATTTATGAAGACCACCTAAAAAAATTGGTTTATAATTAATTTTAATATTTTCTTTTTCTTCAATTCTTCGAATTTGTTTATGAGCTAAGTATGAATAAGGACTAGCAAAATCAAAATAAAACTCTATGGGTTTAGTCATACAAGTCGATTTTTTTACTAAAGAAAATTCTAATTAACCAATAAACAAATATTCCTAACGGACCAATGAAATAGGTCAAAACTAATGGGATAAAAGTTAAAAATTTAGGTATGTTAAATTTTTGAGAATCTCTAACAATCCAACTTCCACAGAATAAATTTATTGCTATAAAATGAATCCAAAAAAGAATAATATAATTTTTATCAGAAAAAATATTTGATAGTTCATCTAGACCTAAATATAAATTAAAAACATCAAATAAATTAAAACCGCTTTTATATATTTCAAAAATTAGATATAGATCAATTATTGATAAAATTAATAAAGGAAATATTGAAGTAACAAATATCTTACAGAACTTTGTCTTAGGAAGAAAAATTAAAAGGAACCAAAAAGGCAATGCTCCAATGTTTAACCATAAATAGATTGTCTCAATTGAGAAATATATATAAATTTGCTCGATCATTAAAAAATATATTATATTACTTCATTCCATGATTCCTATAAAAAATAAAAAAAAAACTTTAGAAACTACCATAGAAGAAATGCGCAATTTTTCATTTGCTTATGTAGAAAAATATGCACCTTCCAAACAACAACTTAAGACTTATTTATTAAAAAAATATCTAAAATCATCTAATCCTATTGTTAAAAAAAAAGATATTACTGATTTAATTGATTTAGTAACAGAAGATCTGACAAAAACTAATTTTATTAGTGATAAATTTTATTCAGAAAGCAAGGCTAAAAGTTTAATCCAAAGAGGAAGTTCAATAAATAAAATAAGAAATTATTTAATCTCAAAAGGAATTAACGATAAATATATTAAAGAAACTATTAATAAAATTAAGGAAAAAAATGAAAACCAAGATTTTTTTTCAGCAATAAAAATCTGTAAGAAAAAAAGAATTGGGCCAGCACGGGATCAAGATAATAGACCTTTGTTTTATAAAAAAGATATATCAATATTAGCTAGATCTGGATTTGATTTTGAAACTTCAAAAAAAGTATTAGAATTAGAAAAAGATGATTATTTGAGGATTATTAATCTATTATAATTTATTTTTATTATTTTTTTCATTCAAATAATATTCCAATTTTTTTTTAATATAATTTTTTACATAAACAAAAACTAATAGACCAAATATTGATGTCGAAACTATAATTATTAAAATAATCCTAATTTTTTCATCCATTAAAGAATCTTTCCTCTTTTTAAAATTAAGCTCGGATTTTTAAATTCTTTTTTTCCATAATTAATGTTATTACCATCAAAATCAGTAATGATACCACCCGCATGCTCTAAGATAGCATGTCCAGCAGCAATATCCCATTCGTACGCTCTGGGTTCTGCAGCATAAAAATCAAACTCACCAGACGCAATAACACAAAATTTAAGAGAACTTTTCATTCTAGTAAAATTTGTAATATTATATTTTTTGTATATTGCTGTTATCTCTGGTTTGGGATTATTAGAATAAGCGACAGCATTTACTTCATTATCTTTACTTTTTTTTTTACAAGTTAGTTCTGTCTTTGATTTATTATTTAATTCAAAACTGTTCGACAATCCAAAAGAATAAAATAACCTATTTTTATCTGGAGCATTAATAATCCCAGCTACAGGTTTTTTATTCAATATTAAAGCTGCATTAATTGTAAACTCATCTTTCCCATTAATATAATCATAAGTACCATCAATTGGGTCTATCAACCAAAAATCTTTTAAATTCTTATTTTCTTTATTTATTAAATTTTCTTCAGAAATAATTGATATGTTAGGAGTTAAATCTGTTATTTTTTTGGTTAATAACTCGTTGACTCGAATATCTCCATTTGTAACAGGTGTATTGTCAGATTTAATTTTTTTTTCTAATCCTTTATTTCTTAAATCTAAAGAAACATTTCCTGAAAGAATAAAGGCGTCTATTAAGCTGTTAATTATTCTTTCAGTTTCTTTTAAGTTCATTTTTTTCTAATTTTCTTAACAATATATTGTTTGAATTTATTACTTTTTTACCAACATTTTCAAAATTTACTGTCACTTTATCCTTAATTATAGATTGAACTTGTCCTATACCCCAATCTTTATTTAAAGGATTAATAACTTTATCACCAGGCTCGAAATTTAAAATCATTTAAGTTAATATATATTGTATATATATTTAAATATCATCATTTATGAATACAAAATTAAATTCTTTAGGCATCAAAAAAGAAGCAAAAGACACAACCGTTGTGGTAGCAATGTCAGGTGGAGTTGATTCATCTACAGTAGCAGGTATGATGAAAAAAGAAGGTTATAGAGTAGTTGGCATAACTTTAAAACTTTATGATGATGCTAAAAAAAATTCTCAATCAAGACAATGTTGTGCAGGGCAAGATATTTTGGATGCAAAAAGAGTAGCCGATAAATTAGAAATTGAACATAAGATTTTATATTACCAAAATAAATTTAAAACTGCTGTTATTGATAACTTTATAGATAGTTATCTTGATGGGGAAACACCAATCCCCTGTGTTCAATGTAATCAAACAGTAAAATTTAAAGATCTTTTTCAAGAAGCAAAAAATTTAAATGCTGATGCGTTAATTACAGGTCATTATGTAAAAAGCATAACTAAAAATAATATTACAGATATGTATCGTGCAAATGATACTAATAGAGATCAAAGCTATTTTTTGTTTAATACAACTAGAGAACAGTTAAATTTTTTAAGATTTCCACTGGGTGGATTAAAAAAGTCAGATACAAGAGAAATAGCTCATAAACTTAATTTAAATGTTGCAGACAAACCCGATAGTCAAGATATATGTTTTGTTCCAAAAGGTGATTATACTTCAGTCATAGAAAAATTTAGACCGAATTCTTTTAATAAAGGTAATATAAAAAAAATTGATGGGACTGTTGTTGGTGTTCATGAAGGTATTATTAATTTTACAATAGGCCAAAGAAAAGGAATAAAAGTTGCTGATAAGGAACCACTTTATGTTTTGGAAATTAATTCTCAAAATAATGAAATTATAGTAGGACCCAAAAAAAACTTAATAAAAAGAAAGATAAAGTTAAGAGACTTAAATCTTTTATATGACAATAAAAAAGAACTTGATAATGAACTTTTTGTTAAAGTAAGATCGACCGGTAAGTTAATTAAAGCCAAGGTTGAATTACATAATAATTCTGCAAATATTGATTTACTTGAAGATGAATATGGTATTGCTCCAGGACAAGCTTGTGTTTTTTATTCAAAAAATAATTATGGCTATAAAGTATTAGGTGGAGGTTGGATTAAAAAATAATTATCCCCACTATTCACAAAATTTTTAATTCAAATAGTAAATCAACTAAAAAGTGATACAAACTTTACTATAAGTATAATAGTGTGATTATTAACTTAAGAGGCAACTCTTAACTGGCCATCTGGGGAAAAACCGAGAGGTTCAAGCCCAGAGGGCAGAAAGCCTTGCAGAGTAGCGCTAAAATTGTGAGGTGGTCATGGCTTGGCGGTAGCGCATACAACGACGAGCCAAATCTCACTTTCATCAGCGAAAGCTGGTGAAAGCGCAGGTTTAATAAAGAGAGCGAATTTTCTATTTCCTAACTTTCCACTGTGTATTAGTTCTTTTAAACATTAACGATGAAAGAAGGTAAAAAAATAATAATCCAAGAAAATAATTCCACTCCAGTATGTAATCAATTTCATCAGGTAAGTCTTTAAATATTAAAAGAACTAAAACAAATAAAGTCAAAAAAATTACTATTGATACAAAAAAAATTTTGAATTTAATGATATAAACATGACAAAATTTTATTAAAGAATTAATATTTTTGTATAGGGCCATAGATAGCAAAACTTGAGCAATTACTTCAAATATTATAAAAAAAACAATTATAATTCTCCTGATATCTTTAAATATTTCATTTTGTATATCCCATCCTAAAAATAAAACATGTAAGAAAAGAAAAATTGCAGAACCTAGGCCAAATATAAAAAAATAATTTTTTTTATCTGAGATAAGTTGTTTAAATAAATAATTATAGTTTATCCAATAAAATATCATCAAAATAACACTGATATATAATAATGATTTAAATACTAAATTAACTGGAAACCTTTTAACCATATTGCTTATTGATAATTCTCCATATAAGAATGGGTTTACTTTTGTAGCACTGCCTAAAGAAATACCACTATTAATAAGTTTTATTATTGATTCATAAAATATAGGAAAAATTTTATAATATTTAAAAGCGTCATCGTTTTTAATACACTTTATATCTTCAAGATTTGCGACAGTAATTCTATAAAATATTTTTTTACTCCTAAATTCAGTTTTTAATGATTGATGAAGTCCTTGAAATATTTCTTTGTAATCATAAGCTTTACCATCAATTTGGTAATTAAAATTTAATTTATATTTAAAACATGAGCCAAGAGATGTATTTTTTTTTAGTTTTATGTCTTTTGTCTCCTCGTTTTGACAGTAATTGTTTTCTAAATTACAATCTAAAAGAAAATCTCGAGTTTCACCTGGAGTTTCACTTAAATAATAATTACCATCTGGTCCGTAAATAAATTTAAATGATACTAAATAGTTATTTACCCAGAGAGAGGCAAGTAAAGCCAATGAAGCTGATAAAAATAAAAAAAATGAGATTAACCTTTGAGAATGAATTCTTTTTTCCAGGTTCATTACTTAAATCTTATTTTTTCTTATTTTTTTTTCTAGCTCTTCGTTTTTTTGAGCCCATTTTTCTGCGACCTCTATGTTTTTTTGGGTATCCCATATTCTCCTTTGATTCTTTTTATTGACATATTTCACGGATATAGCATTGTCATAACCACATATCAATTTTTTTATGACCAAATCGTTTAAAACTTTTTTAAAGCATGCTGGTAAGGATTATCATAATCAAACAGTAAATCCTCCAGTAGTTCGAGCTTCAACTTTAATTTTTAAGTCTATTGAAGAAATAAGAAAGAAACAAAATAAAGCTATAAAAGACCCTGTTGGAGGACATTTTAGCTATGGGAGAGAAGGTAGTTCAACAATATTTGCTTTACAAAAAATTTTAAGAACTTTGGAAGAAAGTTATCAAGTTTTTTTAGCACCAACAGGTTTTGGATCAGTATTTTTAGCAATTTTTAGCGTAGTTAGACCGGGAGATGAAATTCTTTTATCAGATCCTATTTATTCACCAACACGTCTACTAACGGAAAGTTATTTAAAGGAATTCAATATTAAAGCTAATTTTTATAACCCAAATAATATTAATGATTTAAAAAACAAAATTTCAAAAAAGACAAAACTAATTTTTGTTGAAAATCCAGGAAGCAATACATTTGAATTTCAAGATTTATCTAAAATTATTTCTTTGGCTAAAAAAAATAAAATCTTTACTGCAATGGATAACACCTGGGGAACTCCTTATTTTATTAAACCAATTAAATTAGGATTTGATATGTCTATTGTTGCCGCAACCAAATATTATTCTGGACACTCTGATGTTATGGGTGGCAGTTTAGCAGTTAATAAAAGAGTTTTTAAATATGTAGAAAAAGCAAATAAAGTTACAGGCTTAAGATTATCACCTGATGATGCGTACTTAATAACCAGAGGTCTTAGGTCTTTGGACGTAAGATTAGATAGACATCAAGAAAATGCAAAAAAAGTAGCCAACTTTTTAACAAGAAATAAAAAAATTTTGGAAGTTTTATATCCAATTAAAAAAAATACTCAAAGATACAAAATGTGGAAAAAATATTATTCTGGTGCCTCAGGGTTGCTTGGTTTAAAAATTAAATCAAAAAACAAAAGATCAGTTATTAAATTTGTTAATTCTTTAAAGTTATTTGGCTATGGTTATAGTTGGGGTGGTTTTGAAAGTCTTGCATTATATCAAGATGTAAGAGAACAGGGAAATAGAAGATTTTTAAATTTGCAAAAAGACGAACATTTAGTAAGACTGCATATAGGCCTTGAAGATCCAAAAGATTTAATACAAGATTTAAAGAGATCTTTAAGATTTATAAAATGATTCAAAAAGATTTTTTTCCAAATAAAACAGCGTTAGTAACGTTAATAGCTGCATGCTTAGTAGTTATCATTTCATTAGGCATTAGGCAGACTTTTGGTCTTTTCTTTTTTGATTTTGAAATTGATCTTGGTTGCACTCAAACTGAATTTGGCTTTGCTATGGGTATTCAATTACTTTTTTGGGGATTGCTTGGACCTGTTTTTGGAATAATCACAGATAAATTTAGTGGAAGAGTAGCAGTATTTATAGGTTTTTTATTTTATTTAGCTGGAATTTATTTTTTAAATTATGGACCTAATACAGGATCTTGGTTTACTTTTGATTTAGGAATTTTAATTGGAATTGGTCTTGCAGCTACAGCAATAAGCATACCTGTTTCGATAGTAGCTAAACATTTTCCTTTAAACACAAGAACTATGGCTATTGGAATTGTTACAGCAGCTGGTTCTTTTGGATATTTTGTTTCCCCTTTGTATACAAGATTTGCACTAATAGAATTTGGTTGGAACACAACATTAGTTATTTTTGGAGCTATGATTTTATTTGGCTTGATTATTTCATTCTTTATATCGACTCCAGCCAAAGAAGTTAAACACGAAAATGTGAACAATCAAACTGCCATGCAAGCAATTAAAGAAGCATTTTCAAATAAAAGTTTTAATTATTTAACATTAGGTTTTTTTGTTTGTGGTTGGCATATAGCTCTTGTAGCAACACATATTCCTATGCATATAAGAGATAAAGGTCTTGAAGATTGGACTGCAACAGCAATTTTAGCACTAATTGGATTATTTAATGTTTTTGGAACTTTAAGTAGTGGATATTTAGCCACAAGGATTAGTAAGAAAAAACTATTGAGTGTGATCTATTTGTTAAGAGGTGTTTCATTAACATATTTTATTTTTATGCCTCCAAGTACTATTAATGCGCTAATTTTTGGAATTACTTTTGGATATCTTTGGTTAGCAACAGTTCCACCAACAAATGGAATTGTTGGTCATATTTTTGGAACAAAATATATTTCCTTGTTATATGGCTTTGTTTTTTTAAGCCATCAAGTTGGATCCTTTTTAGGAGCTTACTTAGGTGGATTATTCCATGATTTGTATGGTTCGCTTGATTATGCCTGGTACATTTCTATCGCTTTATCTCTTTTTGCAGGTTTGATACATTTACCAATAAAAGAGAAAGCTATTGAAAGACTTCAACCCGCATAAACTAAAATTTAGTCCTTATCTGGAAAAACTTTACCAATCGGACAAATCTTTAATAATTTATAAAGTAAAAGGCGGTTATAATTTATACACAGATTTTTCTAAAAAAATTATACTTACCAATCATAATATAGATAAATTTTTTAATATTTTTTCTAATAAAAAAGCTAAAAACGAAACAGATCTTTACATTGGTTTTTTTGGTCATGAAATTTTATGCAATCTACTTAAAGTCAAAATTAAAAATCAAAAAAAACTTAATTTTTATAAGGGAATTTTTTATAAACCAGAGACATTAATAAAAATAAGAAATGATATAAAAGTAATTTCTTCAATAAAAAATCATTTTTTTAAAAGTTTTTTCAATAAAACTCAAATTTTAAGTCCTTTTAAATTAAATATTAACTATAAAAAATATAAAAAAATATTTGATTTATTTTCACAAAAAATAAAACAAGGAGAAACTTATCAAATTAAAATTTGTACAAAATATAAAAATAAATCTGAAATAAACTCTGTTAATTTTTTCTGGAAGCTTATGAAGATCAACTCTTCTCCAGAGTCTTTTATGATCAGAGATAAAGATTTTTCGATAGTTAGTTGTTCTCCAGAAACATTAATAGATAAAAAAGGAAAAAATATAATTACAAAACCTATAGCAGGGACGTTGCGTAAAAATAAGAAAACAAACAAACGTCAAGCTTTAAGTTTCTTTAGAAATAATGATAAAGAAACAAAAGAACATAATATGATTGTTGATATGGAAAGAAGTGATTTATCAAGAATATGTAAATCTGGAACAGTAAAAATATTAAAAAAAAAATATGTAGAAGAATACAAACATCTTTATCACTATGTAACTACAATAAAAGGCAAGCTAAAAGACAAAACTAGACTAAAAGATATCATAAAGTCCATGATGCCAGGTGGTTCTGTAATTGGTTGTCCTAAGATAAGAACTCTTGAACTTTTAAATAATCAAGAAAAAGAAGACCGAAATATATTCACAGGAAGTTTTGGCTATATAAAGTTTAATCAAGACATGAGATTTAATATTATTATTAGATCTATTTTGAATTTTAAAAAAATTTCAGAAATTTCAGCGGCATCTGGTGTAGTTTTAGATAGTTCTCCTAAAAAAGAATTTAATGAAAATTTTATAAAGGCTAAGTCACTATTGGAGCTATATAAATGATTTATATTATTGATCATCAAGATTCATTTACGTGGAATGTAGCCCATCAGTTTTCAAAATTTGAAGAAGTGTATTGTTCAAATTATTTTGAAATAAACCAAAAAAAATTAGATCAATCTAATACAATTATTTTATCACCTGGGCCAGGTTCACCAAAAGACTACCCACTTACGTCAAAGATATATAGAAAATACAAGGGTAAAAAGAAATTAATAGGAATTTGTCTCGGTTACCAACAAATTTTATTCAACGAAAAGGGAAAAATTGTACAGCAAAAGAATATTTATCATGGCTATCAGTCAACAGTTAAGGTCACAAAAGAAAGTAAATTATTTAAAGAAAACAAAAAATTTAAAGTTGGAAGATATCACTCTTTAAAATTGTTTGAGCCTTATGTCTCTAATAGTATAAAAATATCAATGAGATGCAATAAAACAAATATTCCTATGGGTATAGAAGATTTAAAAAACAAAGTTTTTGGATTTCAATTTCATCCAGAATCTTTTTTGACTGAAAATGGCAATATTATTATTAAAAAAATCTTATCGGCATAAAGATCTTAAAGAAATAAAATTTCATGATCTTTGGAACTCTTATGGGGTTTTTACAACAATGAGAGTTATCGGAAAACCTGCAAAAATTTTATTTTTTAAAGAACATATGGACAATTTGTTCATATCTTTAAAAATTTATAAAATTAATAAGAAAAATATTAAGCAAAATATACTTAAGTTAATTAAGCTAAATTTAAGTAAAAAAAAGAAATATGATCATTTATTTAGAGTCGCTGTTAATAATAAAATGATTTCTATTTCATTAAGAAAAAGATTAAAACCAAGATCAAACTTTAATCTTAAATTAATTAATTACAAGAGAATAGATCCTGAATATAAAAATTTGAAATATAAAAAAATTCTGAATTTTTTAAAAAAAATGAATACAACAAAATCAGATATAGCTCTCTATAAAAATAATAAAATATTAGAAAGTGGAACTTCTAATCTTTTATTTATTAAAAAAAACAAAATATATTCTCCAATTAATAATTTTTATAGAGGAACAACATTAAAATTTTTCACAAAAAAAATAAAAAAAATAAAAAAAATAAATATCTTTACTGATTCATTAAATGACTATGATGAAATTATCGTTATTGGCTCTGGCAAAGGAGTAGTTTCAGTCAATTCAATTGAGAAAACATTTTGGAAAAGAAGAAGTTTAGAAAATTACAGAATTTTATCAAAAATCTACCAACAAGCTGTTACGAATTGCCCAAGATATAACAGTTGATCTATCATATTATCTATACTAAAAACCACAGAACAGGGGAAAATAAATCACAATGTTATCAACTAATCCATTTTCAATATTAGCAGAAACAGTGTCACCAATTTTTATGCAATTGTTTGTTATTGTAATGGCAATCTTGGTTGTTGTGGGAACTCTTTTGGATATTATTCATAAGAAAAATGTTAAATATTTTTTTGAAAATGCAAAAAAAGCAAAACTATCAGCTATTAAAACTTTAAGTACAGGTGAAAAAATATCTGTAATTTCTAAAACTATTGTTAGTGATATAGCTACTACATCTGAACTAGGAGCTGGAAAAAGAAGAATGGCTCATCTTCTTGGCATGTATGGAACTATTTTATTTTGGATTGGTTCAGTGATAATGATTTTTTGTTATTCCACGCCATCTTCAGATACTCCAAATGTGTGGCCAATTATTTGGCATGTTGGTGCCATAATGACTGTTCTGGGAGGATCTTGGTTTTGGTTTTTTCTAAGAGTAGATGTTTATTCAGAAGCTCAACCTTGGTACAGAATTATTCAAGCAGACTTATTTGTACTTGCACTTCTTGCATCGGCTTTATTCGGTTTAATTTGGTCATTTTTACAATCATTAAATTTAAATAATAGATGGGATGATAAACTATTTTTGATTTTGTTTATTATATCTAACATTGTTTTATTTGGAGGTGTATATTGGTCAAAATTTGCACATATGCTTTATAAACCTGGAGCGGCAATACAAAAAAATTTAGCTGAGGCAGACGGTTCAAGAGATAATCTTCCTCCACCTGCTGACGCACCTAAACAATATGGCTTGGGAATAGATAGAGAGAAAGCAAAACATTATTAATATGACAACAATAAAGAAAGAGAGAAAATAATATGTCAACTTTTGTATATATGACTCGTTGTGATGGTTGTGGACTTTGCGTAGATATTTGTCCATCTGATATTATGCATATTGATGAAACTAATAGACGTGCCAAAAATATAGAACCGAATTTTTGTTGGGAATGTTATTCGTGTGTAAAAGCTTGTCCAAATCATGCAATTGATGTTCGTGGTTATGCTGATTTCGCTCCAATGGGGCACAGCGTTAGAGTACGACGTGAAGAAGAAAAAGGAACAATTTCTTGGAAAATTAAATTTAGAAATGGAACAGTGAAAGATTTCGTATCTCCAATTACAACTAAACCATGGGGAAAATTTATTCCTAAACTTGCTGAAGGTGACAAACCTAAACAAGGGGAAATTAATTCTCAAAGGCTTTATTTAGAACCCGAAGGTTTAAATACAAAAAAAGAACTACCAACAGTATCTAAAGAGTCATTTAAAAAAGGAGTTTATTATTAATGGCCAAAATTAAAACACACTACGAAGATTGTGATGTTCTTGTTGTTGGGGGAGGTATGGCTGGAACTGGTGCTGCTTTTGAAGCTAGACACTGGGGAAGAGACTTAAAAATTATTTGTGTTGAAAAAGCCAATATTGATAGAAGTGGTGCAGTTGCCCAAGGTCTGTATGCAATTAACTGTTATATGGGAATGCAGTGGAATGAGAATCAGCCAGAAGATCATGTACGTTATGCTCGTAATGATTTAATGGGTTTAGTACGTGAAGACCTTGGTTATGATATGGCCCGTCACGTTGACTCTACGGTTCACATGTTTGATGAATGGGGTTTGCCAATGATGAAAAATGAAAAAACTGGACGTTACCTTAGAGAAGGAAAATGGCAGATAATGATTCATGGAGAAAGCTACAAACCAATTGTTGCTGAGGCAGCTAAAAAATCTGCTGATAAAATTTATAATAGAATTATGATTACTCATTTACTCATGGACGAAAGTAACGAGAATAGAGTAGGCGGTGCAGTAGGCTTTAATATGCGTACCGGTGATTTTTATGTCTTTCGTGCTAAAACCGTCATTGTTGCAGCTGGAGGAGCTTCGCATATTTTCAAACCCCGGGCTGTTGGTGAGGGTATGGGGCGAACTTGGTATGCACCCTGGAGTAATGGTTCTGCTTATGCATTACCGATTGCTGTTGGAGCGAAGATGACTCAAATGGAAAATCGTATTGTTTTAACAAGATTTAAAGATGGTTATGGTCCAGTTGGCGCTTACTTCTTACATCTTAAGACTTATACTCAAAATGCAAATGGAGAAAATTATGAAAAGAAATGGTATGAACAAACTAAAGAAATAGTTGGAGAGTATATAGACCATCATCCAGTACCTACATGTTTAAGAAACCATGCTTTCATTGAAGAAACTAAAGCTGGTGGAGGACCAATCCAAATGGTTACAACAGAGGCTTTTGCAGATCCTCATTTAGAAGTAATAGGTTGGGAAAATTTTCTTGGTATGACAGTTGGCCAAGCAGTAGTTTGGGCTTCACAAGATATTGATCCAAAATATACTAACCCTGAATTAACCACATCTGAACCTTATGTAATGGGATCTCATGCTACTTGTTCAGGCGCTTGGGTAAGTGGTCCCGAAGATCTTTCTCCACCTGAATATTTTTGGGGATATAATAGAATGTTAACAGTTGAGGGTCTTTTTGGAGCAGGAGATACAGTTGGTGGTAGTGCTCATAAATTTTCTTCAGGTTCTTTTACAGAAGGTCGTCTTGCTGCAAAAGCTGCAGTTAAATATATATATGATAAAAAAGCTGAAAATATTAAAGTTACTGA
>CACLNK010000020.1 GCA_902608305.1 uncultured Pelagibacteraceae bacterium
AGATTAAAACCCAAAGCTTCAATTAAAGGTAAAATTATTGGAATTATAATCATAACAATTGGAACCCATTCTAAAGGCCATCCTAAAAGAAAAATTACACCCATAACTATAGCTAAAATTAAATATCTATTCATTTCTAATGATAGTAAAAATTCAGTAAGTAGCATCGGAGTTCCTAATCTTGCAAAAACAGCTCCAAAAAAGTTTGATGCAGCTACTAAAACCATAATTAAAGCAGATATTTCTAAAGTTTTAACAAGTGCATCTTGTAATTTTTTAAATGTTAATTTTCTATAAGCTAATGCTAGTAATAAAGCACCTAACGCTCCACAACCTGCAGCTTCTGTAGGAGTTGCAAAACCTAAAAGGATACTTCCAAGAGCTGAAAATACTAATGCAGCAGGCGGAACCATTCCTAAAAAGAACTCTATCCAAACATCTTTCATACTTTTTGCTCTCATATCTTCAGGTAGTGGTGGGCCTAATTTAGGATCCATCATACATCTAATTGTAGTGTATGCAGCATATAAGCTAGCAAGTAGAATTCCGGGTATGATAGCGGCTGCAAATAAATCAATCACAGGAATTTCCATTATAGGACCCATTACAACAAGCATAATACTAGGTGGAATTAATATTCCTAAAGTACCACCAGCTGTAATTGTTCCTGCGGCCAATCTAACGTTGTAGCCCGATCTGTTCATAGATTTTGCTGCCATAATTCCTAAAATTGTAACAGAAGCACCAACTATACCTGTAGCTGCAGCAAAAATTACTGAAACAAAAAGTACAGCATAATATAAAGATCCTCTAACTTTAGCTAACATTAGTTGAAACGCTGAAAATAATCTTTCCATTAACCCAGCTTGTTCCATCATGATGCCCATAAAAACAAAGAGTGGTACAGCGGCTAAAGTTTGTTCCGTCATAACCATTGAAAACTGCAAGGTCATTAAATAAAAAACAAGTTTTCCAAAACCCAGGTAACCAAAAACAAAACCTAAAAATATTAAAGTAAAAGAAATTGGAAACCCAATAAATATGGAAAAAAGCATTACTCCTATTAAAATAAAACCTAATATTGCGGGATCAATAAATTCAGCAATCATTCTTTACCTGGCCATTTCCCTTTCGTCATTGCGTAGTAACTTTTAAGTAATTCTGATATTCCTTGAACTAACAAAAATACAATCCCAAACCATAAACAAGATTTAATCGGCCACATGTAAGGCATCCAAGTAGTATCCATTCCTCTTTCGCCTCGCATTATGGACTCCTGAAGAAATCCAGTTGTCATATATAAAAAAACTATTAATCCTGGAAAATAAAATAAAATATATAAAACAAAATCAATCAAACCTTGATTTTTTACTTTAAAATTTCTGTATAAAAAATCTGCTCTTATATGAACTCCTTTTGAGAGTGCATAACCAGCACCTAACATAAATAAAGCACCATAAAGAAATCTGCTAATATCGTAAGCCCAAATAGTGGGAGCTAAAAATAACTTTCTTGCAAAAACTTCATACGTCATTGCAAAAATTAATGGCATCAAAATCCAGCAAACAATATTGCCAGTCATCTTGCTAAATTTATCAATTGAAGTAATAGATTTTGCCATCCATGTAGGCATATCATCAGGCATTTTACCTGATCCACCTCGTCTCTCGGCAATCATTTCATCTGAGGTATCTAATCTACCTGGTTCTTCTGCCATAAAATCCCTAAAAAATAAAGCGGACTTTAATAAGTCCGCTTTATTATAATTTGATTATAGTTTTCTATTAAAACTATATTACTTCAATGTTGCTGCGTGAGCCATTCCTAGCTTAGCATTAGACATTTGAGCACCACTCCAGAATGGAACAGCGATATCAGCAAAAGCTTTTTGGGAATCCCAAACTTCTTTGAAAAATGCATTTTTAGCTGCATTTTTATTCAAAGTAGCTTTAGCTGCTGCCATATACTCCTTAAAATAATCTGAAGGAGTGTCTTCTAATATAACACCATGCTTAGTTGTTAACTCTGCAAGAGCTTTTCCGTTCTCATATATTCTATAACTTAAAGATTTTGCTAAAGATGCATTAGCTGCAACTTCAAGTGACTTTTTCTCATGATCAGTTAAACCATTATAAAGTTTTCCTGTCATGTAAAAATCAGCATTAACCACTACTTGGTGTAAACCTTGTAAGTAATAATGTTTTAGAACTTTGTAAAAACCAAATACCAAATCAGGTTTTGGACAACACCATTCAGCAGCATCAATTGTTCCTGCTTGAAGAGCTGGAAGAATATCTCCACCTCCCATTGCTACAGATGCTATACCGATATCTTTGTAAGTTTGTCCTGGAATTCCCGGAGGAGTTCTGAATTTATAAGTTCTAAAGTCATTCATGTCTTTAATTGGTTTTGGAAACCAACCTAAAGCCTCTGGACCAACAGGTTGAAGCATAAATCCTTTTATGTCTCTTCCCATTTCTGACCATAGTTGATCATATAGCTCTTTTCCTCCGCCATATTGAAACCAAGATAAGAAAGCGATGTTATCAATTCCTACACCTGCTCCTGCAACTGGTGAACCAAATAACATTGCAGCTGGATGATCGCCTGACCAATAGTGTGTCCAAGCAAATCCACAATCAATTAAACCTTTGTCAACAGCGTCTAATGTTTCTTTAACACCAACAACTGTTCCAGCAGGCATAATTTCAAATTTTAAAGAACCACCCGTTAATGCTGTTACTGTATCTGTAAAATCTTTTAACATTACAACTTCGTCAGCTTTAGCACTAATAACAGTTTGACACTTTAATGTTTTAGCATTGGCGCTTGATACTGAAAGAGCAGTAAGAAGAGCCGTTCCTAAAATAAACGATATGATTTTTTTCATATTTTTCCCTCTCTATTTTTATAATAAATAAGTCTTTCAAAAATACAAAAATATAACAAGAGCTAAGTTCACTTTTATATAGAACAATTTAGCGCACAAAAGCTGGAGTTTTTATAATAACTCTTTATAAACTAATTTATTAATGGAAACCTTTGATTATATAGTTATTGGAGCTGGCTCTGCTGGATGTGTTCTTGCAAACCGTTTAACCGTAAATTCTAATAATAAAGTCTTATTACTAGAAGCAGGTGGAAAAGATACAAATCCATGGATACATATTCCTGGTGGTTATTTCAAAACAATGAACAACCCTAATACAGATTGGTGTTTTAAAACTGAAAAAGAACCAAACTGCGATAACAGAGAAATGGTTTATCCAAGAGGTAAAACGCTTGGAGGAAGTTCTTCAATTAACGGTATGCTTTATATTAGAGGACAATCTAATGACTATAATTATTGGAGACAACTAGGAAATGTTGGTTGGTCTTGGAAAGATGTTTTGCCCTATTTCAAAAAATCTGAAGATTTTCAATTTGGAGAAAACGAATTTCATGGTTCAGGAGGACCAATAAAAGTAGAAAAAATAAGAGCAACTTTCAAAGTTTTAGATTTATTTTTAGAAGCTGCAGAAGAATTTGGCTATAAAAAAACTGCAGATTTTAACAGTGGTAATAATGAAGGAATGGGTTATTTTCCTTTTACAATTAAAAATGGATTCAGATGTAGTACAGCTGTTGGTTATTTAAATCCTATTAAAAAAAGAAAAAATTTAAAAATCGTTACAAACGCTTATATAAAAAATATTGAGTTTAAAAATAAAACAGCACAGAATGTTAATTATTGGGTTGATAATAACTTAGTCACAGTTAAAGCAAATAAAGAAGTAATCTTAAGCGCAGGGACTATTGGTTCTCCTCATATTTTACAAGCTTCAGGAATTGGACCGGGCGACCTATTAAAACATAATGATGTTGCAGTGATCAAAGATCATCCTGGAGTAGGTAAAAATCTTACAGATCACTTGATGCTAAGACCAGTTTATAAAATAAAAAATTTAGAAACATTAAATGATATTTATTATAGTATTTCAAAAAAAATTATCACTGGATTGCAATTTTTTTTGTTTAGAAAAGGCCCTTTGGCAGTTGGCGTTAGTTATGTATGCGGATTTATAAAAAGTGATCCACATTTGGAAACTCCAAATTTACAATTTCATATATCTCCAGCAAGTACAGATTTTGTAGGAAAATCATCTCTTCATAAATTTCCAGCTTTTACACCAACAATAAGTAATTTAAGACCAACTAGTAGAGGGTCAGTTGAATTAAAATCTCCAGACACAAGAGTGTCACCAAAAATAAAAATGAATTATTTATCTACAAATGAAGATAGAGAAATAGCAGGAAAATCTTTAAAAATTGTTCGAAAAATTGTTATGAGTTCAAAAGCTTATAAAGAATATCAGCCTGAAGAATTAAGACCGGGAATTAATATTACTGATAATGAATCTCTTGCAACAGAAGCTGGAAAATTTGCAAATACCATATTTCATCCTGTAAGCACATGTCGGATGGGTAATGACGAAAAAGCTGTCGTAAATGATAGATTAATTGCACACGGTTTAAAAAATTTAAGAATAGTTGATGCTTCAGTAATGCCACATATAACTTCAGGAAATACAAATGCACCAACTATTATGATTGCCGAAAAAGCAGCAGACATGATACTAGAAGACAGCAAATCATGACTGAACAAATAATAATTTTTTTTGAAATTATATTGATTGATCTAGTTTTGGCTGGTGATAATGCAATTATAATTGGAATGGTAGCTTCTCAATTTCAAGCTGATCAAAGAAAAAAAATAATATTTTGGGGTATTGGAGCTGCGATTGTTCTTAGAATAATTTTTACATTAATTACTGCATACTTGCTCCAAATAAATGGACTAAAATTAATTGGTGGAATTTTGTTACTTTATATAGTTTACAAACTTTATAATGATGTAATTAAAAATTCTTCTGAAAATAAAAAAAATATTAAAGTTGATAATTCAAGTTTTTTAAAAGCTATTACAACTGTAATTATTGCAGATGTAACTATGAGTTTAGATAACGTTCTTGGAGTAGCTGGGGCAGCAAAAGATCATTATGTTTTGTTAATATTTGGTTTGGCCTTATCTATTGCACTAATGGCAACTGCAGCAAATTTAATTTCAAAATGGATAAAAAAATATAGATGGATTGCTTGGGCTGGTATATTAGCAATACTAGTAGTTGCTATTGAATTGATTTATACTGATATAGAATCTTTGAACTTATTTAATATTAAAATATTTATGAAATTATTATTTTAAAAATGTATCTAAAAAAATATAACTTAAAAAATAAAGTAGCAATGGTTACAGGTGCTGGAAAAGGCCTTGGAAGAGCATGTGCTATAGCGCTTGCAGAAGCAGGTGCAAATTTAATAATTATCAGTCGAACTAAAAAAGACTTGAATCAAGTATCTAAAATTATTAAAAAATTTAAATCAAAATGTAAATCTTATGTTTGTGACATTACAAACTATGATGAGATTAAAACAATTGTAAACAGACAAAGTAGAATTGATATATTGATTAATAATGCAGGTAATAATATTCCTGAGCATTTTACTAAAGTTAAGAGGAAAAATATGGAATATTTAGTTAAAATAAATACAATTTCATCATTTAATATTGCTCAACTTTCTGCAATTAAAATGATTAAAGCAAAAAATCGTAAGAAAGTTGGAGGATCAATTGTAAATATGTCCTCTCAAATGGGACATGTGGGAGGTCCAATAAGAAGTGTTTATAATATGAATAAATTTGGATTAGAAGGATTAACAAAAGGAATGGCCATAGATCTTGCAAAATATAATATTAGAGTTAATACTGTTTGTCCTACGTTTGTTGTAACTCCAATGACAAAAAAATTTTTGAAAGATAAAAAATTTAAAAGAGATACGTTAAATAACATTCCACTTGGCAGATTTGCAGAAGCATCGGAAATAGCTTCTGCTGTTGTGTTTCTTGCATCTGATGCCGCATCAATGGTTACAGGAACCTCTTTACTAGTTGACGGTGGATGGACAGCAAAATAATAAAATATATCTTAATTATATTTTTATTCAGTTTTAAAGTTTCGGCTTTAGAATTTGAAGGTAAATTCATTCAAGGTCATTTTATAATTGGAAAAACTGATCCAAATTCAAAAGTTAAGATAGGTAAAAAACAAGTTAAAGTTTCTAAAGATGGTTATTTTGTTTTTGGAATTGGTAGAGACAGAAAATACGATGTGGTTATAACCATCGAGAAAAACGGGGCTAAAGAGAAAATTATAAAAAGAGTTCAAAAAAGAAAATATAATATTCAAAGAATAGATGGTTTAGAAGAAAAGAAAGTAACTCCTCCAGAAGAAGTTTATGCAAGAATTAAAAAAGAAAATAAATGGATAGCTGAGGCTAGAGCTGTTGATAGTAATTTAGATTTTTTTAAAGATAAATTTATATTTCCTGTTGAAGATGCTATAATTACTGGAGTTTATGGAAGTCAAAGAATTTTAAACGGCAAACCTAGATGGCCTCACTATGGTTTAGATTTTGCAAAAGATGAGGGAACGCCTATAAAGGCTATGATTAGCGGAACAGTAACTTTAGTCGAGCCAGATTTATATTATACGGGAGGAACTTTAATTTTTGATCATGGGCACGGTATTTCTACTTTATATATGCATATGCATGAAATATTTGTTGAAAAAGGTCAAAAAGTTAAACAAGGAGAAATTATTGGAACTGTTGGTTCAACAGGAAGAGCAACTGGAGCACATCTTGATATAAGATTAAACTGGTTTGATGTTAGAATCGACCCAGCAACGGCATTAAAATAAAATGGCACTTCATTTTAGCAAAGAAGAGTTTTCAAATAGAAAAAGAAATGTTTTAAAATCAATGAAAGAGCAAAATTTAAATGCTCTTTTAATATTTAAACAAGAATCTATGTATTGGCTTACAGGATACGATACATTTGGTTTTGTTTTCTTTCAGTCATTAATACTTAGAGATGATGGAGAAATAATTTTATTAACACGAGCGCCAGATTTAAGACAAGCACAAAATACATCAAATATAAGAAATATAAAAATTTGGGAAGATAAAGAGGGATCTAATCCTTCAGATATTTTAAAAGACATCTTAATAGATTTAAATCTTAAAGGGAAAAATATTGGTATTGAATATGATTCTTACGGATTAACTGGAAGAAATACTTTAAAACTTAATAATACATTAAAAGATTTTGGAAATTTAGAAGATAAATCTGAATTAATTTCATATTTACGAGTTATTAAATCAGACGAAGAAATTGTTTATGTTAAAAAAGCAGCAGAACTTGCAGATAATGCGCTTGATGCTGTATGGAAAACAGCTAAAGCCGGGATTAACGAAGGAAAAATTTTGGCTGAAATGCAAAAAGTAGTTTTTGAAGGCGGTGGTGACTACCCTGCTAATGATTATATAATTGGTTCTGGCCACAATGCTTTGCTTTGCAGATATCAATCAGAAAAAAGAATTTTAGATAAACAAGATCAATTATCGCTTGAATGGGCTGGTACATACAAACGTTATCATTCAGCGATGTTTCGAACTATTCCAATTGGAAAAGCTCATCAAAATCATTTTAAAATGTATGACGCTTGTGTTGATGCATTAACTAATTGTGAAAAAAAACTTATCCCTGAAAATACTGTTGGAGAAGTTTTTGATATTCATGCAAAAATATTAGACAATCATGGTTATAAAAATTCAAGAATGAATGCTTGTGGTTATTCACTAGGGGCTACTTTTGCACCCAATTGGATGGATTGCCCCCCTATGATCTTCACTGGAAACCCTCTAATTATTAAACCTGGGATGGTATTCTTTATGCATATGATCTTGATGGACAGTAAGGTGCAATTAGCAATGAATTTAGGAGAGACATATTTAGTGACCAAAGATGGTAATGAGAGACTTGGGAAACAGAAACTAGATTTGGTCGTTTTGTAAGGCCAGTTCCAAGTCTGCACATAAAATTCTATACCTAACGATTTCTTGGCAATGCACGTTCTCGCTCGGTAGCTTTTTTCTCGTCTTTCACTCTTTTATTTTTTCTTAGTTTAATCTTTTGTATGTTTTTATTTAACATTCGGATTTGTAGTATTTTCTTTTTTGATGACAATTTTTTCATTATAATAAATTTTCTTTAAAGACTTAGTTGGTCTATAGACTATTTCCTAATGCTTTACAAATATCTTTGTCTATATGTAGGGAAAAATGTAGAATAAGAATATGCAACATTTTTTTGTACCAATAATTGGTGTAATTATATTCGTACTTATCTTAATGCTAATCTAATGCAGATGATATAAAGCCTATTACAACAATTCTAATGAAAAATAAAATAATTACTTTAGCTGTGCTTAGAGAAGCAAGAATCGATGAAAATAGAGCGCCACTTTCTCCAACTCAAATAACAAACATATTAAATAAATTTTCTAATTTAAAAATAATAGTTCAACCATCAAAAAGAAGATGTTTTAAGGATGAAGATTATCTAAAAGCTGGAGCTCAAATATCAGATGATTTGCGTTCTGCTGATATTATTTTCGGAGTGAAAGAAGTGGATATATCTACCCTTATTAAAGATAAAACTTATTTATTTTTTTCACATACTAGTAAAGTTCGTCAATATATTGGTCAGGTCATAAAGGACAAGGCTATTATATATAAGAAAGAACTTTTAAAAGAGGTGATAAAAAAAAAAATAACACTAATTGATTATGAAAATTTAAGAGATGTTTCGGGAGAAGGCTATCGATATCTCGGATTTGGCAGATTTGCAGGTATTATTGGTACCTATAATACTTTAAACCTTTACCTAAAATTATACAAAAAACAAGAACTCCCAAGAGCTTTTGAAATCAACAACTATCAACAAATTAAAAAACTAATTAGTAAACAAAATTTTAATAAACTAAAAATATTACTTACTGGAAGCGGACGTGCTTCTAAGGGTGCTATAGAAATGCTAGAACATGCAAATATTAAACAAGTTTCTATTAATGATTATTTAAACAAAAAATATGATGAAGCAATTTTTTCTAATATTTCAGTAAGAGAACACATAGAAAAAAAAGATAGTAAAGATATCTCCAAAGTAAAAAATTATCTATTTAATACAGAAATGCTTATAGCTTGTCATTATTGGGATCCGAAATCTCCAAAATTATTTTCTCCAAAACATATTAATGAATTTAAAAAATTAAAAATCATAGGCGATATAACTTGTGATATTAATGGATCGGTGCCTACTACCATAAGATCTACATCAATTGCAGAACCTTATTATTCAATTGATATTGATTCAATGAAAGAAATTGAACTGGACAATAAAGGTATTGCTGTTATGGCTGTTGATAATTTACCTTCAGAGTTGCCAAAAGATGCTAGTGAAGAATTTGGAAGTAGCGTTATATCGGAAATTTTACCTTATTTAATTGATAAAGATGATGGTCGAATAAATAGAGCTACTACAGCTTTAAGTGGTAAATTTTGTTCAAAGTTTCATTACTTAAATGATTTTATAAATTAATATATTAATATTTTTGTAGAATGGACAAAAAGTAAAAGCAATTATTGTTGTCGTGCTAATAATTGTAAACTTTTTTCTTCATCAGTTATAGGAAGTTTTATTTGCTCACTATTAACCTTAACAACACTTCTTAATGATCGTTCAATTGTTCTGCTTGTTTTAGATATTTTGTCATCAGTGATTTTTAAATTGCTGGAAATATTTTTTTCAGCACGACGATCTACAAAAAAATTATATCTTTCAGCACCATTCATAACAGATTTGTGTCTTTTTTTTAAAATATAAAAACTCACATCTGACATTAATTTAAGAATTGGAAATAAAAAAACTTTCGGTAAAAAGATAACCATTATTGTCATAAAAAACTTAGCTGAAATATGAATAAAGTTATTAATTTTTTTAAATATATTTATTTTCTTTGCGACTCTACTTTTAAAATCATTCTTATATGTTTTAAAAGATTCTTTTATACATTGATGATAAATTTGTGATATAATTCTTCTTACTGGTTGTTTTGCGTATCTCCAATTTTTTTTAATGATTTCGTTCACAAAAGCTTTTTTGCCTGCATAACGATATAAATAAAGCCAGTAATGAACTTCTTTAAGATCATGTTCAGTTTTATTTAGGTAATTTAAAATTCCTCGATCTTCCATTGTGTCAGCTGTTCGGTATAAATAGTCTTCCTCTTCTTCTAAAGTATCTCCAATCACTCCTATTTGTTGAGAATATTCATACAAAGGTGTTCCAGGTATGGATGTAGCCCAGGCAGGGTAAGCAGTATTCCAGTCATTACCGAGCAAGTATCTTAGTTGCGCATTATATTCTGCTGTTTCCAAAGCAGTCTTTCTTGACTCACCTGGATAGCCAAGCATGAAAGCTTCACTTGTAGTAGCTACACCAAGTCTTGTACACCATTCAATTTGTTCATAAACTTGTTGTGTTGTAGTTTTTTTTTCCATTATATCTAAGATCGTTTGACTACCAGATTCAATACCATATCTTATAGCTAGTAGATTGTGTGCTTTATAAAATTTTAAGTCTTCGACAGAGATACTAGCTGCTCTTGCACCTTGTGATGACCAATATATACCATGTTTTTTCATTAGCCTTGCACACTCATAGCCTTGTTTTCTATTGCTACCAAAATTTTCATCATCAACTAGTAAAACTCCAACATTGTATTTTTCTTTTAGCTCAATGATACGAGCTTCCATATGATTTTGTCCAAAAACTCTATAACCCTTTGTGGCTCTTTGACAAAAAGTACATTTTGCTACACACCCTTTTGACGTTTGTATTCTTCCCACTTTTTTACCTTTTAATGTTTCATGAATTTTTAAAATTTCGGGTGTATAATGTTGTTTTTCAAGATTAAGACCAAATATATTTCTAAAGTCACTAGCTTCTTCAAAAACTTCATGAACTAATTCATCGCTTCCTCCAAATTCTTTTAATCCCAATTCCCATTTGTCATAACTAGGATATTCCATTTCAGTTCCCACAATCTGGGTTCCATACCCTGTTAGTTTGAGCTTATTATTCTTGTCTAAAAAAGCTAATCCTTGTATTTGATTTAATGCTGTATAGTCTTTCTCACTAACATTGGGATTTAATTTAATATAATCAAGTAATTTAACAAAAGAAATTTCACCATCACCTACCACAACGATATTGGTTTCAGTTTTATTTAAAACAACTTGAGAGGAGCCACTTATATGACCTCCAACTACGATCCATGATTTTGGAAAAAGATCTCTAATTATTTTTGTTATACGTTTCAAATTGGGATAACAATGAGACAGTGGTCCACTTAAACCAACTACATCAGGTTTAATTTTATTTAAATTCTTAATTATTTCTTCATCTGAATGTCTTAAATTATTTATATCGTAAATATCACCATCATATCCATTTTTCTGCATTGATGACAAAACTCGTAAAATACCAATAGGAAAAGTTGGCATCTCATTATCTTTTCCACTCCAAGAATGTGCTAAATTAGATTTTAAACGCGGTATAAGAGGTTTTTGGACCTTCTGCAACGCACCGTCAGGGACTGAACATAATAATACTTTCATCTTAAATACATTCCTCTATTTTATTTTATGGTAAAAGGCATGTCAAATTCATATTAAATTAAAAAAATTTTGACAATTTATTGGCTATTTTTTGATGTCCTATATGATTTAAGTGGCCATCTATTAAGTAAAAATTATTTGTATCATTTTCTATATTTAGATCTATGTATTCTAAATTATCAAAAACTTTAGATTTACTAGATGGAAAGTTTGTAAACTTTTGTTGATGTCCATTTATATAAAATACGATAATTCTTTTGTCATTTAAAAAAGGAAATTTTTTTAATGTTTCAATAAATGCTTCTTTGTGATGATCGAAACTCATCGACTTGTTTTTTTTAGTTAAAATATCTTTCGGTATGGTGGCTGAATATCTAAATGATTTACGAAGTTTTTTCCAAATAGAAAATTTTACACCTTGCTTGACAAGATCGTATTTTTTTTTAGCAACATCTAATGTTGTATTTTTGTAGCCAACATTTTCACCATAATCATTAAAACAATATTGAATTATTATAGTATCAATCTTGTCTAGTAAATTTGATTCTTGCAATCTAATTAATTCTCTTATTGTTCCGTATCCTGAAACTGCCAAATTATATACTGGTCTATTTATTTTTTTTTCTAATAAATAAGAAAAAGTCTCTTTATCATTAACGCCCCACCCCATAGCAAAAGAATCTCCTAAAACTGCAATGCCGTTTGCATCATTATTTATTGGATGATCAGAAATCCTTCCAAACTCATCAAAACTAATTATAGTTTTAAATTCAATGTTGTTAAAGTTACAGCTTGTTTTCTTAGGTACATAAATTTGATTATCTGAAAATTCAATACATTCAGGTTGTGAATGCCATATATTTCTCAGTCCAATATTATAATAGTTTCTTTGATATTCGCTTATTAATTTAATATTTGGAGTTATTTTATTAACAAGTAATATTGCACTTAAAATGTATATTAAAAAAAAAATAAGAAAATAGTTAATAACTATTATAAATATCCAACCGAATAGTTTTCGGACATTTAAATTAATCAAGTTCATATTTATTTTTGTAATCCTTTTTTAATTCATTGTTCTGATTTTCTTTCCTTAAGTAACAATTACCAATGACTAAAATATCTAAATCGGTGCCCATAAAACAATTAAAAGCATCTTCGGGTGTATTTACTATAGGTTCGCCTCTTACATTAAAAGATGTATTTACAATCACTGGACAACCTGTTTTTTTTTTAAATTTTGATATTAATTTGTAATATTTTAAATTGGTTTCTTTATGAACAGATTGTACTCTTGCAGAATAATCAACATGTGTTACTGCTGGTATTTCAGATCTTTTAATGTTCAACTTTTCTATACCAAATAAGTTCTTTTGATCATCTGTTATTTTTAATACTTTTTTTTGATTTACATCAGCAACTACCGACATATAAGGGCTATCAACTTCTAGATTAAACCATTCACTTAAATCTTCTCTTAAAACTGATGGTGCAAAAGGTCTAAAACTTTCTCTGTATTTAACTTTTAAATTTAGTGTTTTTTGTATTGATGGAGATCTTGCATCGCCGATGATTGATCTTGCTCCTAAAGCTCTAGGACCAAATTCCATTCTTCCTTGAAACCAACCAATTGCATGACTTTGGGATAAATCTTCTACTGTTTTATTTATTAAATTTTCTTCATCAAAAATTTCAAATTCTGCTCCTAAAATATTTAATTGTTCTTCTATTTCTTTCTGTGAATATTGAGGTCCCAAGTAAGACCCTTGCATATCATCTGTGTTTGATTTCTTTCTTTCTTTATTCTGTTCAGTATACCAAAAAGCTAAAGCAGCTCCTAAAGATCCGCCTGCGTCTCCTGAAGCTGGCTGGATCCAAATCTTATCAAAAATTTTCTTTTTTAGAATCTTACCATTAGCAACGCAATTTAATGCTACTCCACCTGCTAGACATAAATTGGGGATGTTAAATTCTTTCTTTAGTGAACTAGCTAAAGTTAACATTACATCTTCTGTAACTTTCTGAATCGATGCGGCTATATCCATGTGGAATTGAGTAATTTTGTCTTTTTCACTATCTCTAGGCTGTTGTCCAAAAAGTTCATGAAATTTATTATTTGTCATAGTAAAACCTGTGGCATAATTAAAATAATTTTGATTTAACCTAAAAGAACCATCAGGTTTAATGTCAATTAAATTATCTTTAATTTTATTTTCAAATTTTGGTTCACCGTAAGGAGCCAAACCCATTAATTTATATTCTCCACTATTAACTTTAAAACCTGTATAATAAGTAAAAGCTGAATATAGAAGTCCAAGAGAATGGGGGAAATGTATTTCTTTTTTTATTTCTAATTTATTTCCTGACCCAACAGCAACTGTTGCTGTGGCCCATTCTCCAACACCATCGGCAGTTAAAACAATAGCTTCTTCAAATGGAGAAGGATAAAAGGCACTTGCTGCATGGCTTAAGTGATGTTCAGAAAAAAATATTTTATTTTCATTTATAAAATCTTCATCGTGTTCTTTTAGTGAATTAAATATCATTCTTTTTTGAAAAAGTTTTTCTCTTAACCATATTGGCATTGCTTTTGTAAACTGAACAAAACCCTTTGGTGCAAAAGCAACATAGGTTTCTAACAATCTTTCAAATTTTAAAAAAGGTTTCTCGTAAAAAACAATATGATCAACATTGCTTAATTTTAAATTTGCAAATTTTAATACAAATTCTACTGCATGAAATGGGTAACTTGAGTCGTGTTTTATTCTGGTAAATCTTTCCTCTTGAGCTGCAGCAATAATTTTGCCATCAATAATTATTGTAGCAGCACTGTCGTGATAGTATGCTGAAATACCTAAAATTGCGGTCACTTAAAATATTGTATAAATAAAAGGAGCTACAGCAGATCCTTGACTTAATATAATTAGTCCACCAAACAAAACTAAAACTATAATTATGGGCAAAAGCCAATACTTTTTTCTTTCTTTTAAAAATTCCCAAAATTCTTTTATAAAACTCATTTTAAAACTGGTTTTTCATTCTACTATTTTTATTTTGTTTTGTAATCCAATATGAATTTTTAGTATTTTTCTTTAAATTTAAGAGGTCTTTTCCCAAAATTTTCATAATGAATGAAGTAGGAGTAACTACTAAAAAAAATATTATACTCATTATAATTGGAGAAATAACATTACCTAATAATATTCCAATTTTAAACCATGTTTTGTTCAAAGGAGTTAAAATTTTTGAATTTAATATTCCTAAAATCAAAAAAACAATTGAAATTATTAATGACCAATATCTAATATCATTGCCATTTAATAAAGGCCAAATTGCAATAATCAAAAAAACTGTAAAAAAAACAATGCCAAAACTTTTATTTGAACTAATTTTAATTTTGCTATTTTTCAATGATCAATTATTAGTTTTTTGTGGTGTCATGTCGCTCTTATTTATGCCTGCAACACGAACTGGTTTTTTCATAGCATCTCTTCTAAAAGGCTCACCTAGTTCTTGATTAAGAATAACTTCAATAAAAGTGGTAATCCCTTTTTTTTGATCTTCACATGATTGTTTAATCGCTTTTGTTGTTTCTTCCATAGTTTTAACTGAAATACCTTTTGAACCACAAGCATTAGCAACTTTAGCAAAGCTTAATTCTGGATCAAGTTCTGTACCAACAAAATTATCATCAAACCAAAGAATCGAATTTCTTTTCTCAGCTCCCCACTGATAATTTCTAAAAATTACCATTGTAATTGCAGGCCATTCTTTTCTAGCGCAAGAACTCATTTCATTCATACTAATTCCAAAAGCTCCATCACCGGCAAAACCTATTACTGGAGTATTTGGACAACCAATCTTTGCACCTAAAATTGATGGAAAACCGTATCCACATGGACCAAATAAACCTGGTGCTAAATATTTTCTTCCCTTTTCAAAAGTAGGATAAGCATTTCCAATTGCACAATTATTACCAATGTCGCTTGAAATAATAACATCTTCTGGCATACCGGCTTGAATTGCTCTCCAAGCTTGTCTTGGTGACATACGATCTCTATCTCTTTCTCTAGCTTCTTTGTTCCAAACAGTACCTTTATCATCTTCTTCGTGGTCTAAGCCTGTTAACATTTGTAACCATGCAGATTTTTTTTGATGAATTAAATTTTTTCTTTTTTGTCTTTCTGTATCACCTGCTTTGGAAGAAAGTTTATTTAAAAGTTGCTGTGAAACTAATTTTGCATCTCCACAAATTCCTACTGTTACTTTTTTTTGTCAAACCAATTCTATCAGAGTTCATATCAACTTGAATGATGCTTGCATTTTTAGGCCAATAATCAATTCCATAACCTGGAAGTGTTGAAAAAGGATTTAATCTTGTACCCAAAGCTAAAACAACATCTGCTTTTGAAATTAATTCCATTGCTGCTTTTGATCCATTGTAACCTAATGGACCAGCTGCAAGAGGGTGGCTTCCAGGAAAGCTATCATTATGTTGATAGCCAGAACAAACTGGTGCATCTAATTTTTCAGCAAGTTTTTTGCAATCTTCAATAGCTCCACCAATTACAACACCTGCACCTGACAATATTACAGGAAATTTTGCTTCTGATAATAATTTTGCAGCTTTATTAATTGCTTCAACACCTCCTGCTTGTCTTTCTAATCTAACAATTGGTGGTAACTCAATGTCTATAACTTGTGTCCAATAATCTCTTGGAATATTTATTTGTGCTGGAGCAGAACCTCTAATTGCTTTTTCAATAACTCTGTTTAAAACTTCTGCCATTCTTGATGGATCTCTCACTTCTTCTTGGTAACAAACCATATCTTTAAATAAATTCATTTGTTCTACTTCTTGAAATCCTCCTTGACCCATAGTTTTGTTGGCAGCTTGGGGTGTTACTAAAAGTAAAGGTGTATGATTCCAATAGGCAGTTTTAATTGGTGTAACTAATCCTGTGATCCCTGGACCGTTTTGGGCAACAACCATCGACATTTTTCCTGTTGCTCTTGTGTATCCATCTGCAATTAGTCCACCATTTGTTTCGTGTGCAACATCCCAAAATGTAATTCCCGCTTTAGGAAATAAATCTGAAATAGGCATAAATGCTGAACCAATAATACCAAAAGCATTTTCGATACCATGGATTTGAAGAACTTTTATAAAAGCTTCTTCAGTGGTCATTTTTGTCATAGCAATTAAATACCTTTCTAAATAGTTTTATAAGTTTTTGTTTGCAAACTCGAGATTAATATATAAATTTAGGCAAATTTTCTACCAAGAAATCGTTATAATGGCAAAAACAGATATAATAATTCATGATGAAAAAGACAACGTTGGTGTTGTAGTTATTGAAAAAATCACCCCAAATCAAGATTGCACTTGCTGGATTATGGAGAACGATAAGACAGTAAGTATTCAATCTTTAAATGAAATATCGTTAGGACACAAAATTGCAATGATTGATCTTAATGAAGGTGATACTATTTTAAAATATGGCCATGATATTGGTAAAGTAGTTAAATCAATAAAAAAAGGTGAACATGTTCATGTTCACAATGTTAAAACTAAGAAGTGGTAATATATGGAAATTCCAAAAAATTTTTTAGGTTATAAAAGAGAAAATGGAAGAGTTGGTACTAGAAATCACGTAGTTATTCTTCCAGTTGATGATATTTCAAATGCATGTGCTGAAGCTGTTGCAAATAACATTAAAGGAACTTTTGCAATTCCTCATGCTTATGGGAGACTTCAGTTTGGTGCAGATTTAGAATTGTTTTTTGATACTATGATTGGAACTGGCAAAAACCCAAATGTTGCTGCAGTAATTGTTATTGGTATAGAACCAAAATGGACTAAAAAAATTGTTGATGCAATAGCTACTACAGGAAAACCTGTAGAAGG
>CACLNK010000021.1 GCA_902608305.1 uncultured Pelagibacteraceae bacterium
CTATTAATTTTACTTTAAGATTTAAGCTTTTAAGATCTAAAAGTAATTTAGCTTTGCTAAAATTTAAAACTATACTTTGATTATAATTTTTTAGATTATTTTGAATGAAACTATTAAATGAATTTGTTTCAATTCCAATGGTTGACAAATAAAGAATAAATGTAAAAATAATTCCAAATAAAATTACAAAAACTGCAGATATCCATTTAACCATTTAATTTTTTAATTTATATAATGAGCTTTCTAAAAATTCATCTATCTCACCATCTAACACCTTGTCTGGATTTGAACTTTCATGATTAGTTCTATTATCTTTTATAAGCCTGTAAGGGTGTAAAATGTAGGATCGTATTTGGTGGCCCCAGCCAATATCAGATTTTATGCTTTCCTTGTTTTTGGTTTCTTCTTCTTTTTTTTTAATTTCAAAATCGTATAGTCTTGCTCTTAACATATTCATACATGTTTCTTTATTTTTGTGCTGAGATCTTTCATTTTGACATTGTACCACTATCTTAGTTGGCATGTGAGTAATTCTAACAGCGCTATCAGTTGTATTAACGTGTTGTCCACCAGCACCACTTGATCTATAAGTATCAATTCTTAAATCTTTTTCCACTATTTCTATGTCAATATTTTCATCTACAACTGGATAAACCCAGATGCTTGCAAAACTAGTGTGACGCCTTGCTCCTGAGTCAAAAGGAGAAATTCTTACCAATCGATGTATGCCAGACTCTGATTTTAACCAACCATAAACATATTCCCCTTCGACTTTAATTATTGATGATTTTATTCCAGCTTCATCACCTCTATGTTCACTGATTAATTGTGTCTTAAACTTTTTATCTAAAGCCCATTTCATATACATTCTCCTTAACATTGCTGCCCAATCCTGACTCTCTGTACCGCCTGCGCCTGCATGAATTTCAATATAGCAATCAAAATTATCACTTTCATTTGATAAAAAGCATTTAGTTTCATTTTTTTTTGTTTTAATTTTTAATTCTTCAATTCTTTTAAAACATTCATTTAAAATTGATTGGTTATTTTCTTCGTTTGCAAGATCATATAAGTCAGACAATTCTTTGCATTCATTTACTGAATTATTATATGATTGAATTAAATGTTCCTGAAATTTTTTTTCTTTTAAAATTCTTTGAGCTGAAGTTTTATCTTTCCAAAAATTAGAATCCAATATTTTAGAATTATTTTTTTCTAATGCTAAATATATTTTCTTTTTTTCAAAGATACTCCTTGATTCTTAAATTAATTTTTTCAATTTCTAATTTAATTTTTAAAAATTCATTTTCCATTAATAGAACTTTAATATATTATTGTTTTTTAATCTATCATTTATATCTTTAAACTGATAATTTTTTAAATCTAGGTTGTCTTTTTTAAAAGCTTCAACAACCGTTTCTTTAGATCCAAAATTAGCTTTTTTACCATTGACTGGATCTATAACCATCATGGTTATATTTTTGGCTACTTTAAAAGGTCTTGCATCTTTTTTTTTAACAGCTTTTTTAATGAAATCTTTAAATATTGGTAGCGCAGTTTTAGCTCCCGTTTCGAATTTGCCCAAGGATTTTGGATCATCCATTCCGACATAAACCCCTACTGCTAGCTTTGAAGTAAATCCAATAAACCATGTATCGGTATTTTTATTTGTTGTTCCTGTTTTACCGGCTATATCTAAATTAAGATCTTTAAGCTTTCTACCCGTCCCTCTTTGAACAACGCCTTCTAAGATTGAAGTCATTTGATATGCTGTCTCAGGAGAAAAAATTTGTTCAAATTTATCAGAAACTTTTGGAATTTCATCACTTAAATAAGATATTTGGTCACATTTTTCACATTCTCTTTTTTCAGTATTAAAAATTGTATTTCCTTCACTATCTTGAATTCTATCTATCAAAATAGAGTTTATTTTCTTTCCTCCATTAACAAATGAACAGTAAGCAGACGTCAATTTTATTAATGTAGTTTCTGCAGAACCTAGGGCTATAGATATGAGTTCATCTGGGTTTTCATAAATTCCAAGTTTTTTTGAAAAATTTACAATTTTTTTTATACCTAATTCTTGTGCAATCCTAACTGTCATTAAATTTCTAGATTTTTCCAAACCAGTTCTTAAAGTTGATGGCCCATAAAATTTTTTTCCATAATTTTCTGGTTTCCACATTTTTAAATCTGTACCCTGTGCTAAAACTAAAGGGGCATCTAGTATTAATGTTGTAGGAGAAAAGTTATTTTCTAGCGCTAGCGCATAAATAAAAGGTTTAAAAGCAGAACCAGGTTGTCTTAACGCTTGTGATGCTCTATTAAATTCACTTTTTTTGAAACTAAAACCTCCTGACAATGCATAGACTCTACCAGTAAAAGGATCCATTACAACAATCCCACCATTAACTTTTGGAAGTTGTTTTAATTCATATTCACTGTCTTGAATTTTTTTAACATAAATAATATCTCCAATTTTAAACAAATCATAAAATTCCTTTTTAGTCCAAGATATACTGTTGTAATTAATTACTCCTTTTAAATTATCATTAGTTTCAATGATTGTTGAAAATTTTTTTATATTTTTGACGATTGCTATATTCCAACCAATAGATTTTTCTAATTTAAATTTATCTAAATCTTTTTTCCAATTTTTAGAATTTTTTTTATTTGTTAATGATCCTCTCCATCCTTTTCGTCTATCATAAATTTCTAAACCTTTTCTTAAAGACGAAGTAGCTATATTCTGTAATTCTACATTTAGAGGAGTTTTAATATTAAATCCTTGTTTGTAAACTTTTTCAAAGCCAAATTGATTAACTACATTTTTTCTAATATCTTCTACATAATATCTGGTATCTTCTAAAAATATTTTTTTTCTTTTTTTTAATTTAATTTCTTGTTGAACGAATTTATTATAATCTTTATTGCTTATATAATTGTTATCAAATAAATTTTTTAATACTAAGTTTCTTCTAAATTTTGCCAATTCAATGTTTTTATAAGGGTTATATTTGCTTGGTGCTTTGGGTAGAGCGGCTAATAATGAGGCTTCTCCATAATTTAAATCACTAATGGGTTTGTCAAAGTATTCTAAACTTGCTGAGGCTATTCCATATGCTCCTTGGCCCAAATATATTTGATTTAAATAAAGTTCCAAAATTCTTTTTTTTGAAAGTGATCTTTCTATTCTAAAAGCTAAAATTGCTTCTTTAATTTTTCTATTTAAACTTACTTCATTGGTTAGCAAAAAATTTTTTGCGACCTGTTGAGTAATAGTGGAAGCTCCTTCTAACCTTTTCGAATATAAGTAATTTTTAACATTATTAATAGTTGCTCTAACCACTCCTTTGGCATCAACTCCTGGGTGTGAAAAAAAATTTTTATCCTCTGAAGATAAAAAGGAATTTATTACTTTTTTAGGAATTGAATTGTAGGGTACAAATATTCTTTTTTGAGCTGAAAAATCGCTTACTAACTCTCCTTCGCCAGAGTAAACTTTGCTTGAAACTGACGGTTTGTAATTTTTAAGAAATTTATAATCTGGTAACTTATTTGAAAATACCCATAAAATTGCAAAGACAGCAATTCCCCCAATCAAAATTCCACTCAATATTAAGGTAAAAATATTTTTTAGAATCCCGTTCATTTTAGTTTATTTAACTGATGAATTTGTTAATGTTAAGGCAACAAAATTTATATACGTTAAAAATATTAGTTAAATGAAACGCATAATCAAAATACAATGGAAAAAAATTTATACATTGATGCTTCGCATCCAAATGAAACTAGAGTTGTACTTAAAACAAATGGAAATATTGAAGATTACGAATACGAAGGTGTAAAAAATAGTCTAATCAAAAACAATATTTATCTTGGAAAAGTCAGCAGAGTAGAACCGTCTTTACAAGCGGCATTTATTGATTTTGGAAGAGAAAAACATGGTTTTTTATCTTTTAATGATATTCAATCAGATTATTATCAAATACCTCAAAGCGATCTTGAAAAAATAAAAAAAGAAGAGAAAAAAACTAGAGAAGAACTTTTAAAAAAAAGTAAAGAACAAGAAGATCAAAACATTCATGATGGTAATCTTATTGATGAAGATCCTGTAGAAAAAAAATCAAATGATGCTGAAATCGTTGAAAATAATAAAAAACAAATTCACTATCCATCTAAAAGATACAAAATTCAAGAAGTAATAAAACCTAATCAAGTAATCCTAGTTCAAGTTTTAAAAGATGAAAGAGGTTTTAAAGGAGCTGCTTTAAGTACATTTATATCAATTGCTGGAAAATACATTGTTTTAATGCCGAATACACCAAAAGGTGGTGGAATTTCTAGAAAAATTTTTATTTCCAGCGATAGAAAAAAAGTTAGGGCTATTTTAAATCAAATTGAAATCCCAAAAGAAATGGGTGTTATAATTAGAACTGCTGGCTTAAACAAAACAAAAAATGAAATAGAACACGATCTAAATAGTTTAATTAGAGTTTGGAATTCTATAAAAGAAAATGCAATGAATGCTTTGGCACCATCGTTGATTCATCAAGAAAGTGAAATTATAAAAAGAACTCTAAGAGATATTTTCGATGAAGAAACTCAAAATGTAATAATTGAAGGTAATGATGGATATCAAAAAGCAAAAAGTTTTATGAAACTTATGATGCCTAAACATCTTAAAAAAATTAAAAAATATAGAGATAAAATTCCATTATTCTTTAAAGAAAACATTGAAAGCAAACTAAATGAAATATTTGAAACAAAAGTAAAATTAAGCTCAGGAGGTTATCTAATCATTAATCCAACAGAAGCTTTAGTTTCAATAGATATTAATTCTGGTAAATCAATTAAACAAAAAAACGTCGAAAGCACTGCATTAAATACTAACTTGGAAGCAGCGGAAGAAATTTCAAGACAAATTAAAATTAGAGACTTGTCTGGTTTAATTATTATTGATTTTATTGACATGTTGAATTTTGGAAATAGAAGATTGGTAGAAAGAAAATTAAAGGAAAAATGCCGATCTGATAGAGCAAGAATTCAAATTGGTAGAATTAGCAACTTTGGATTATTAGAAATGTCAAGACAACGTTTAAGAGAAAGCTCTGTTAAGTGGGATGTTTCGCTCACAAATGAATCTTTTGCTTTAAAAATTCTTAAGACAGTTGAAATAAAATCTATCTCAAATAAAGCAAAATTTGTAAAAGTCAAAGTTTGTGATCAAATAAGAAATTTTATAAAAGAAAATTTTGTTGATGATTTAAAGTATTTTGAAAAAAAAAATAAAATTAAAGTTGAAATTATTTCTGACAATTCTCTTATAATTCCAGATCACAAGATCGAATTACAGAACAAATCAAAAAAAGTTTTAGAAAAAATTGAGAATATATCAAAATTAAGAAATTTAAACGAACAATCCTTACACGATAATACTAACATTAAAAAAATAAAATATAAAAAAAATAACTTTAAAAAAAAAATATTTTATAAAAAAAAATATTTTAAAAAGACTAAATAATACCTTTTATAGGTGAAGATGGATTTGCAAAATAATGTTTACCAATTCTACCAGATAAATATGAACCTCTACCGGCTAAAACAGCATGTTTCATTGCTATAGCCATTTGAAATGGATTCTTTGCTTTAGCTATAGCTGTATTTATTAAAACTCCATCACAACCAAGTTCCATTGCAATGGTAGCATCTGATGCTTGACCTAGACCAGCATCAATAATTAATGGTAATTTTGTTTGATTCCTTATTATTTTAATATTTGTATAATTTTGAATTCCTAATCCAGATCCTATTGGTGCAGCCAAAGGCATAATTGCGCACGCTCCAACATTTTCTAATCTTTTAGCCATTAAAGGATCGTCGGTGCAATAAACCATTACTTTAAATCCTTCTTTAGTTAGAATTTCAGTTGATTTTAAAGTTTCAATCATATCTGGATATAATGTTTTTTTATCTCCCAACACTTCTAATTTTACTAATTTCCATCCTCCTATTTCTCTTGCTAGACGTAATGTTCTTAAAGCTTCTTTTGAATTAAAACAGCCAGCTGTATTTGGTAAATAAGTTATTTTTTTTGGATTAATATAATCCATTAATAAAGGTTTTTTTTTATCTACTATATTTACCCTTCTTACCGCAACAGTAACTATTTCAGCGCCAGATAGTTTTATAGCTTTTGCACATTCAGACATGTTTTTGTATTTTCCAGTGCCTACTATTAAGCGTGATTTAAATTTTTTTTTATCAATTATTAAATTATCTGTTTTCTTCATTACCCTCCGCCAATAAAATGAACTATTTCAATTTTATCATTTTTTTTAACTTTAATTTTGCCTAATGATTTCTTATTAGTTATTGTTTGGTTTAATTCAATAGCAACCTTTTTGATTGGTACTTTTAATTTCTTTATTAAACTTAATAAAGTAATTTTGTCTTGAATTTTAATAAATTTCCCATTTAATTTAATTTTTATTTTATTTATTTTTTTCATAATATATAAGAGTTCAATGAAAAATAATATTATTGTTATTAATGGTCCAAATCTTAATCTATTAGGTGAAAGAGAACAATCACAATATGGTTCTGTTACCTATGATGAATTAAAAAACAATTGTCTTAAATATTCAAAATCCTTGGAAATTAATATTGAATTTATTCAATCAAACATTGAAGGTGAAATTGTAACTATTATACAGAAAGCTAAAGAAAAATATGATGGTTTAATAATTAATGCTGCTGGATTTACGCATACCTCAGTTGCTATCCGTGATGCACTCGCAATTTTTAAAAAACCTAGTATCGAACTACACATATCAAACATATATAAAAGAGAAGAATTTAGACATAAATCTATGATCAGCGATGTAGTAACAGGAATAATTTGTGGATTGGGAACTAATGGTTATATTTTGGCCATAAATGCAATGCATGAATTGCTAAAAAAATGGAAATAGATAAAAAAATAATAAAAAAATTAATGGAAGTTTTAGAAGATATAAAACAATCATTAAAAGGTAATGAGATTATTAATAGTGAAGACTCAATTGAAGAAGAAATTGATGACCCTAATAAAGTTATAAAAAGTCCTATAGTTGGGACAGCCTATTTGTCTCCTGAACCAGGAGCTAAACCTTTTGTTTCAGTTGGAAGAACAATTAAAAAAGGTGAAACTTTATTAATTGTTGAAGCAATGAAAACAATGAATCATGTTCCATCTACGGCAGATGGTGTTATTAAAAAAGTTTGTGTTGAGGATGGTCAGCCAGTTGAATTTGGTCAAACTATTATAGTTCTTGAATAATGTTTAAAAAAATATTGATTGCTAATCGCGGTGAGATTGCTGTTAGAATAATTAGAGCTTGTAAAGAATGGGGTATTCAAACTGTGGCTGTTCATTCAGACGTGGATAAAGACAGCATGCATGTAAGACTAGCTGATGAGAGTGTCTGTATTGGTTCTCATCAACCAACAAATAGTTATTTAAACATTTCAGCTATAATGTCAGCTATTGAATTAACTAAAGCAGAAGCAGTTCATCCTGGTTATGGATTTTTATCAGAAAATACAAATTTTGCAAAAATTCTTGAAGAAAATAAAATAAAATTTATTGGTCCATCTTCAAAATTAATAAAAATGATGGGTGATAAAATTCAAGCAAAAAAAATTGCAAAAAAATATGGTTTACCAGTTATAGAAGGTTCAGAGGATGGAATTTCAGATTCAAAAAAAGCGAAAGAAATATCAAAAAAAATTGGTTTTCCTGTCTTAATTAAAGCTGCTGGAGGTGGGGGTGGAAAAGGTATGAAAATTGTTCATGAAGAAAAAAAATTTGATTTGTCTTTTTCTGCTGCCAAAACCGAAGCTATGAAATACTTTGGAAATGATGAGGTGTATATTGAAAAATTTTTTCAAAACCCAAGACACATAGAAGTTCAGATTTTGTCTGGAAAAAATAGAACTATACACTTACATGAAAGAGATTGTTCTGTTCAAAGAAGACATCAAAAACTTATTGAGGAAACACCAAGCCCAATTTTAACCGATAAAATAAGAAAAGATTTGTTTGAAAAAACAGTAAATATGGTAACCAAAATTGGTTATGAGGGTGCAGGAACTGTTGAGTTTATATATGAAGATGAAAAATTTTTTTTCTTAGAAATGAATACTAGAATTCAAGTAGAGCACCCTGTAACAGAAGTTGTTACAGGAATAGACATAGTAAAAGAACAAATACATATTGCCTTTACTGGCGAAACCGCATTAACACAAAGTGATATAAAACCACGTGGGCATGCTATTGAATGTAGAATTAACGCTGAAGATCCAAGCAAAAACTTTCAACCTTCTCCAGGTACAATCGGAATATGTCACCAGCCATCTGGGTTTAGAACTAGAGTAGATGGATCGATTTTCCAAGGTTATAAAATAACACCCTATTATGATAGTATGGTTTGTAAGTTAATTTGTCATGGAAGAAATAGGAATGAAGCGATACAAAGAATGCTACGTTCTTTGGATGAATTTGTTATTGAAGGTATTACTAGTACAATAGAATTGCATAAAAAACTTTTAAATCACAAAAAATTTAAAAACTCAGATTTTAATGTAAGTTGGCTAGATAATGAAAAAATTATTTAACAATTAATAACAACTCATTAACCAAATATCATAGACTGGATGATCAAAAGGTTTTAATGAAGGACTAGAAGAAAAAGCCCATCCATTAAAGACAAAAACCTCATCATTGTTTATATTAGTTTTATCTATAACTTGAATATAAGCAGTGATTTCAGGATTATCGTCAAATTTTGAATTTTCACACTTTAGTGATTTAATCAACAAATTTTTAAATTTAATCTCCTTACCTATTTTTAATTCAACCGTATTAGTCTTTGAGCTAACTTTATCTAAAATCTTGATTTCTAAAAATTTTCCACCAAAAGATTGGTTGCCTTTACCATTAGATTTATCTAAAAACAAAAAAAAACATAAATTTAAAAGCAATATTAAAATTAAGATTTTAATTTTTCCAGCTTTTATATTTTTTGATAACTTCATCATTTTTTTTGTTTGGATGATATGATTTATTAGTTCCAGTTTGATTTGATAAATGGGGTTTTTGCCAATTATATTTTTTTATATTATTTGATTTTTCAATCCGATTTTTAATAAAATGTATCCAAGAATACCATTCATTAGGGATTTTTGATGCATCTATTTCATCTTTATAAATAACCCATCGCCTTCCAGCTTTGCTTTCATAATATTTATTTCCAAAATTATCAGCTCCAACAAATTTTCCAAAAAAAATTGTTTGAATCCTCGTGGCCAATGTTTGTTGATTCCACCAAATGAATATTTGTTTTAAAAATGTCAACATATATTTTTTCTTTTTTTTCAATTTAGAATTGAAAAAAATAAATTAGACTAAATTAATTAATTGTATATACATTAATTGTCTAAGACTCAAAAATTTAATTTAAAGTTTGATAATGGCAAAATATTTGGTCGAAACTTATTATACCTGTACTTTCAAGGTTGATCATTATCTAGATGATATAAATGAGACCGAAATTGCTAATCTTGAAAAAAGAGATGACGGAAAATTTGAAATTTTAGACATTAAACTTGATAATAGAAAAACTAAAAATTTAGAAAAAAATTCAATAAATGTTGAAAAAACAATAGCCAGTGACATCAAAACTATTTCTGATCCAATTAAACCTAAAGTAATATTGACAGACACAAATCAAGGATTTGTTAAAAAATTAAATGATGGTGTTAATAAGCGCTTTAGTATGCCTGACAGAAGAAAGGGGTATATCCAAAAAGCTACTATTGGAGACCACAAAGTTTATCTACATACTGGAGAATATGAAGATGGGAAAATAGGAGAAATTTTCATTGATACTAGTAAAGAAGGAGAATTAGTTAAGGCACTAATGAATAATTTTGCTATAGCTATATCGTTAGGTCTTCAATATGGAGTGCCTCTAGATGAATTTGTTAATGCTTATGTTGATACAAAATTTGAACCTTCTGGAAAAGTATTTGGTAATGACAGAATATTAAGTGCATCATCAATTCTAGATTATATATTCAGAGAATTAGCAATATCTTATTTGAATAGAGAAGATTTGGCACATACGCCATCAATTAGTAGTTCTGATAATGTTCAAAACGAAAAAGAAGAGGAAACGGATGATCAAAATAAATTTTTAAAAATTGTCAAAGATATCACAAGTAAAGGTTTCGTTAGAAATGACTATAAAAAAAAATTAGTTGATCTTTCAGATATTAGAATAAGCTTAAAAGGAAAGAAAGTTGAAGGCGCATACCCATCTTGGAAAGGGAAAAAAAATTAGATTATTTTTTTTTTTTAATAGATATACTTAATTCTTTCAGTTGCTTATCTGAAACTTCAGATGGAGCGTTCATCATTAAATCTTCTGCATTTTGATTCATCGGAAACATCGTAACTTCTCGTATATTTTTTTCATTAGCTAACAACATAACAATTCTATCAATACCTGGGGCAATACCGCCATGTGGAGGTGCACCATAGCTTAAGGCATTAATCATTCCTTTAAATTTACTATTAACTGCATTTTTGTCATAGCCAACAATTGAAAATAATTTATACATAAGTTCAGGTATATGATTTCTAATTGCACCAGACGATAATTCAACTCCATTACATACAATATCGTATTGATAAGCTTTAATATTTAATGGATTTTTAAAATCTATTTTTTCCGGATCACCTTGGGGCATTGAAAAGGGGTTATGGCTAAATTCAATTTTTTGTGTAGTTTCATCTATTTTAAACATTGGGTAGTCGACTATCCAACAAAAAGCAAATTTTTTATCGTCAATTAAATTTAATTCCAGAGCTATCTTATCTCTTGCCAAAGAAGAAATTTTTTCGACTTCTTTTATTTTGTCACAGGCAAAAAATACACTGTCCCCTATTTCTGCTGATATAATTTTCATAATTTCTTTCAAAGAATCTTCGGAAAATAATTTGCCTATTGGACCTTTGCCGCAAATTTTATCATTTTTTTCAAAAGTAAGGTAAGCTAATCCTGATGCACCCTGCTCTTTTGCCCATTTATCTATATTGTCAAAAAAACTTCTTGGTTTATCTTGTGTATTTTTTGTAAGAATTGATCTTACTTTAGATCCTGATTTTACTAATTTTTTAAATACATCAAACTTAACATCATCTCGAGTAAAAATATTTGTTAAATCGCTAATTATTAAGGGGTTTCTTAAATCTGGTTTATCTGTTCCAAATTTTAGCATCGCATCTTCATAAGAAATTTTTGGAAACTTTTCATACTGTAATTTTTTATTTGAAAATTTTTTAAATAAATTAATCATTATTTTTTCAACAACTTCAAATATATCTTCTTGCTCTACAAAAGACATTTCTAAGTCTAATTGATAAAATTCGCCTGGGCTTCTGTCTGCTCTAGCATCTTCATCTCTAAAACATGGTGCTATTTGAAAATATTTGTCAAAACCTGAAACCATAATTAATTGTTTAAATTGTTGCGGTGCTTGTGGTAATGCATAAAATTTTCCAGGATTCAACCTACTAGGTACTAAAAAATCTCTAGCACCCTCAGGACTTGACGATGTTAAAATAGGAGTTTGAAATTCTAGAAAACCTAATTTAGACATTTCGTTTCTTATAAATGAAATCACTTTAGACCTTAAGATAATATTCTGATGAATTTTTTTTCTTCGTAAATCTAAAAATCTGTATTTTAATCTAATGTCTTCAGCATATTCTTGATCACTAAAAACAGGCATGGGTAATTCTTTGCAGTGGCCAAGCACAGTAAAAGATATTATCTTAACTTCAATCTCTCCTGTATTTAGATCTTGATTTATAGTTTCTTGACTACGCTCAACAACCACACCATCAATTTTAATAACACTTTCTAATTGGAGTTTTTCTAATTCTTTAAAAAATTTATTATTTTTATCAATAACACATTGAGTAACACCAAAATTGTCTCGTAAATCAACAAATAGCAGGTTGCCATGATCACGCTTTTTATTTATCCAACCTGCTAAAGCAATTTTTTGATCTTTATTTTTTTTAGTTAATTCTAAACAAGTGTGTGTTCTAAATTTATGCAAGTTAATCCTTTAATGCTTCCTTTATAATTTTAAAGTCGATAGATTTTTTCTTTTTTAAACTTATCTCGTCAATTTTATATATGAATTCATATATTTTTCCATAAGATCTATCAATACGTTTGATGATAAATTCAATAAGTTTTTTTTCTATTGTAATTTGCCTGTCAGAAAAATTTTTTAACAAAATTGCAAACATTAGTTCATCATCAGGTTTATCAATTTTTGCAAATAAACAATTTTTAGCTCTTGAAGTTAAATCTTTTATTTTGAAATTAATTTCATTAATTGGAATAAAAGAATTAATAATAATGTATTTATTGTCTTGATCTGCTACATTAAATAATGAATACATCAAAAGCTCATCTATATTTTCATCAAAATCATCTAAAACTAAATTTTCAAAGACTTTAAATTCTTTTAGAGTTTCGTTGCTAAATTGATTGGCTATAATTTTTTTTCCTTTAAATTTTTTTATAAATATATTTGATAAATGAGTTTTGCCGGAATATTTTTCACCATAAATATTTAAAATATTTTTTTCCCACTTTGGCCATTTATTTATTAAATTAAATGCATAGAAATTGCTTTTACTTACATAAAAATCTTCATGATGATAATTTTGTTTCAAGTCAAATTTTAAAAGTAATTGATTTAAATCTTTCATTTAATTCTCCAAATTTGATTTTCTTTTTTAATATCAAAATTCTGTTCATTTATTTCTGATAAGAATTTTTTTGGCGATCCATTGTAAATAATTTTGTATAATATGTTTTTACTATCAAATGAGACAATATAAAAGTTTGAAACCAAGTCTAAATTATTCAAAGTGTTTTCAAATAATTTTATCTTTTTGTGATCTTTTGATGATAATAAAACTGCAAAAGGTAATTTTATAGAAGTATTAATTATATTTAATTCTTTCCAACTATCTTCATAAGTAATTTTTAATTTATTTATTAATTGATTTAAAGAATCTTCATCATTTAAATTAATATTTGTGAAGTTTTGATTAATAATTTTAAAATCATTGTTGAATTTTATTTTTGATAAAATTTTTAATTTGTTTTTTTCTTGATAAACAATATTTATCACATAGTTTTGCATTTCGTATTTCTTAATAATTTCATCAAAGTTATATTCTTCAAGAAATTCTAAATTTTTCTTTAAAAAATTTCTATCCTCAATATCTTCATTGGGTAAAATATAATTTAGTAAATGAAAGTTTTCTGTACTATTGTGCCAATTTTTATAAATTGGATTTTCATTAAATATCATTAAATTTTCTTTATTAATATTTATTAAAATCGGAATCATCAAGATGTCCAATTTATTCGGGATAGATGGAAATATATTATTATCTTCAAAAAAATTTAACGTATTACTTTTGTTAAAATTAACATCAAATTTTGCTACATATTCGTCTTTAATAAATTTTTCATCACTTATCTCGAATGAATCAATTAAACTCTTTATTGTTGTGTTGTTTGTATTTTCTAATTTCTTTTTATCTTTAGAAGTTGTAACCATTGATGTTAATTGAATAAATGCTGTTTTAAATGCCTTTTCAAAAACCTTTGTTTTGTTAAAATTTAAATCAAATTTTTCATGGATCTCTATGTTAGATATTTCAAAAGAACTTGCGTATAATTTGTTAGTAAAAAATGTATTTAAAAATAAAACAGATATAATAATAGTTAGATAAAAATTCTTTGAATTATTTAATTTATTTATAAAGCACATGTTTAATAATAATGAAAAAACATAAATTTACATACGAAAAAAGTGGCGTTAATATTAAGTCTGCTGATAATTTCGTTAAATTTATATCTAATATTTCATCAAAAAATAAAGGCAATAAAAAGTTTAACAATATAGGCGGTTTTGGATCTATTTCAGATATACCTAAAGATTTCAAAAGACCAAAAATTGTTGCTAGCACAGACGGAGTTGGTACAAAAATTGAAATAGCTAATATATTAAACAAATATGACACTATAGGCATTGATTTGGTTGCAATGTGCGTAAATGATTTGATAGTTCAGGGGGCTAAGCCTTTATTATTTCTGGATTATATGTCTATCAACAAGATAGATTTGAAAAAACTTAAATCAATTATCAAAGGCATTGTGAAAGGATGCAAAATTTCAGGTTGTGAATTAGTCGGTGGAGAAACCGCAGAAATGCCAGGAACTTATGAAAAAGGAAAATTTGATATAGCTGGATTTTCAGTAGGTGTAGTAGATGAAAAAAAAATTTTAAATAAAAAAAAAATTGTAAAAGATAATTTAATTTTAGCAATTCCATCTAGTGGTGTTCATTCAAATGGATATTCATTAATTAGAAACATACTTAATAAAAAAAAAATTAATTTAAAAAAAACAAAATTTCTTAAAAAAGAACTTTTAAAACCGACTAAAATTTATGTTAAAGAAGTTCTGAGTTTAATCAAAAAAAATCTTATAAATGGTTGTGCCAATATAACTGGGGGTGGGATTAGTGATAATATTAAAAGAATTATTCCTGACAGATTAACAGCTAATATTAATTTAAATAAAATAAAAATTAAAAAAATATTTAGTTGGCTTAAAGAAAATAATATTGAAGATCAAGAAATGTTAAAAACATTTAATTGCGGTGTTGGATTTTGTCTTATAATTGATCCCAAAAATTTAGATAAAGTTAAAAATTTTTTTTCTAGTGAATATAAACCATATGTTATAGGTAAAATTATTTCAGGTAAAAATAAAATTAAACTGAATGAAAAAATTAATTGGTATTAAAAAGACTAAAACTGCTGTTTTTATTTCTGGCAAAGGAAGTAATTTAGAAAATCTAATAAAATTTTCTAAAAAAAAAATTTCTCCAATTTCAATAGATTTAATTATTTCAAATACAAGTTATGCGAAAGGTTTAAAATATTCTAAAAAATATAATATTCAAAAAAAAGTAATTTTTTTTAAAAATAAAAAACTAACCGAAAAAAAAATTTTTAAAATTTTATTTAAAAAAAATATAAATTTAATTTGCCTAGCTGGATTTATGAAAATTTTATCAAAAAATTTTATTAAGAAATTTAAAGGAAAAATTATTAATATTCACCCATCATTACTTCCAAAATACAAAGGATTAAACACACATAAAAAAGCTATTGAAAATAATGATAAATATGCTGGCTGCTCAGTACATTTTGTAACAGCAAAACTTGATTCGGGTAAAATAATTATGCAAAAAAAAGTTAGAATAAAAAAAAATGATACAACTTATTCACTTTCAAGAAAAGTTCTAAAAAAAGAACATTTACTTTATCCGGCTGCTATAAAAAAAATTTACAATTAATCTTTAAAGAAAAAATCAATTTCTATTTTTGCATTTTCTACGCTGTCAGAACCGTGTACAGAATTCTTATCTATAGAAATTCCATATTTTTTTCTTATTGTTCCTTCTTCAGCATCTTTTGGGTTGGTTGCTCCCATTAAATCTCTATTTCGTAATACGGCATTTTCATGCTCAAGTATCATAACTACAATTGGTCCAGATGATAAATATGCACATAAATCATTATAAAATGGCTTTGTTTCATGAACCTTATAGAATTGTTCTGCTTCTGATTTTGTTATATGTATTTTTTTATCTTTGTGAATATTAAATCCTGTGTTCTTAAACATTTCTTTAATTTCATTTTCTAATTTTCTTTCGACTGCATCTGGTTTAATAATTGATAGCGTCTGTTCAATATTACTCATAGTTATCCTCTACAAATTTATTTAATAATCTTACACCATACCCTGTAGCACCACTTGGATTTAAAGCCCCTCCATATTTAGAAAAAGCCATTCCAGCTATATCAAGGTGGGCCCAAGGTGTTTTATTAATTATAAATCTTTGTAAAAATTGTGCTGCTGTTGTTGCGCCAGCACCTCCTACATAATTTATATTTTGCATATCTGCAGTTTTTGAGTCCATAAGCTTGTCATAGTTTTTATGTAAAGGTAATCTCCATACTTTTTCATCAACCTTTGCTCCAGCATCAAAAATCTGTTTTGACAATTTGTCATCATTTGAAAAAAGTCCTGCATATTCAGATCCTAAACTAACAATTATAGCTCCTGTTAATGTAGCTAGATCTATCATTAGTTGAGGTTTGAATTTTTTTTCTGTAAAAGTTAAAGCGTCTGCTAAAACTAATCTTCCTTCTGCATCAGTATTTAAAACTTCTATAGTCTTACCGCTGTATGATTTAACTATATCACCTGGTCTTTGTGCATTACCGCCTGGCATATTTTCGACAAGTCCCACAACTCCAACAGCATTTATTTTTGCTTTTCTTATTGCAAAGTTTTTCATTAATCCAACTACTACAGCTGATCCTGCCATATCATATGTCATGTCTTCCATAAATTTTGCAGGTTTTAAAGATATGCCTCCTGTATCAAAACAAACTCCCTTTCCAACAAATCCTAAAGGTTTTGATTTTGATTTAGAACCTTTCCATTCGATAGTCACAAGATAAGATCCTCTTATACTC